>JAOUGY010000031.1 GCA_029865445.1 Acidimicrobiia bacterium
CGCCCGCCGCGTACCGCGGCCCGAGCGCAGCGAGGGCCCCCGAATCTCCCCCCTCCCGGCTCCGCCGCCTCGACGTCTCGCACAAGCGACGCAGGAAGGCTCAGGTCCTAGTACCAAGTACTCGGTACCCAGTACCTCCTCGCGGCCCGAGCGAAGCGAGGGCCCCCGAATCTCCCCCCTCCCGGCTCCGCCGCCTCGACGTCTCGCACAAGCGACGCAGGAAGGCTCAGGTCCTAGTACCAAGTACTCAGTACCCAGTCCCTAGACCGGCTCGTGGACCCGCTGACCCGCTGACAGCCCGAGCAACGCGAGGGCTCAGCGCGTCACCATGTCGGCATCGAGGTGGGTGACGTCACCGAACCCGACCATCCCGAAGGCCGACCCGTGGGCGATTCTTCGCGTCGTGAGCGTGGCGACGGATGTGTGGGCCGAATCGAACCGATCCCACTCCCACGGGGTGGGATCGACATCGAGCAAGTGGCCCACGGCGACTGCATTCGTGCCGCCATGGGCAACCAGCATCACCGTCACATCCGGAGGTTCGCTCCACAACCCGTCTCCGAGTTGACTGACGCCGAGGCGTTCGAGAGCCGCCTGAAGCCCACGGGTGACCCGCACGTGAAAGTGCCGGAACGACTCACCTCCCGGCATCCCTTCCCACAGATCATCGATGGCGCCGTGGTTGAACGAGGACAGGATCTGTTCCAGTTCCTCGACGGGGCTCCCTTCCCAGTCGGGGGCGGGTCCGATCTCGGCCATCCAGTCGAGGGTCTCGATAACCAGCCCGAGCCGTTTGGCGACCGGCATCGCCGTTTCCTGGGAGCGGTTGTACGGCGAAACCCAGATGTGATCGACATGTCCCCACCGGCGATCTGCCAGCCGCTCCACCTGAGCGTGGCCCAGGTCGGTGAGGTGGGGGTCGTTGGACACCAGTCCGCCCGGACTCCAGTCGGGCTGACCGTGCCGGACCAAGATGATCCTCATGCGCCGCATCCGGAGCTGATGACGCTGACGAATCCCAAGTCGGGTCCCTGCCAATCCCACACACTCACGGCCGCGCCCTCGTAATAGGCGAGTCCAAGAGCGACCTCATCGGTGCCATCACCATCGGCGTCGAAGAAGGCGTCGAACCTGTACACGACGAGGTCCTGAAACGAGTCGTCCGTCTCGGCGACGATCCATTCGGCGAGCACGGCCGTCTGCACCTCCACGTCGACCACCACCCGCACAAAGGCGATCGAATAGTCGCCCGGAGCTGCGGGGATGAGCGTTCCGGAAGGATCCGACCGCCGTTCGATGACGGCGAAGACCTCCTTCACGCCGTCGGAATCGATGTCGGTACGGAAGAGCTGTACGAACTGAGGATCCGGATCGTCGACACCCCGCGAGGCGAGCAAGTCGACAGCCGCCTGACGGTGTGCGTCGCCGGCCTCGAAGGTCTCGAACGGGTGAGGCGAGGTGTCCCACGGCGCCGACACGGCGAGCGGTCGGGCAGAGAACGGGTCGGGAAACCCTTCCCATGGGTCAGGGTCGAGCGAGACACCGGCAACCGGATCTCCGAGTTGACACCCGTCGATCAGCCCGGACCCCTGGACCTCGTAGCTCTCAGATCCGATCCGGTGGACTCGGAATGGACCGGTGCCGTCTATGGGCAGTTTGTCCTGCGCCTGAACCCAGGTGGACCCGTCCCACCATCCGAGCGCCCCGAATTGTCCGACCACCACTCCGAATCCCGGCGCCACCGTGGTCGTGGTCTCTTCTGGAGTCGACGTAGTGGTGGCCGGTGGGTCCGGCTCTCCGGTTGTGGGAGACTGCGATGACGTCGTCACGGTGGATTCGACGCGGGGAGCGGTGGTCGAGGTGTCCTCCGCAGAGCCACCACAAGCGGCGATGGACACCACGACACCGAGCACGAGGGCGAGGCGACGATGGTGGTTGGGCATGGGGCCTCCTATCACTTGCCGAAGCGGCGTTCACGTCGCGTGTAGTCGCGGAGCGCACGCAGGAAGTCGACCCGGCGGAAGGCAGGCCAGAAGACGTCGACGAACGCAAACTCGGCATACGCCGATTGCCACAGCAAGAATCCGGACAGCCGCGATTCGCCGCTCGTCCTGATGAGGAGATCGGGATCGGGGAGATCCGCCGAGTAGAGGTGGCGGCCTATCGCCTCGGCGTCGATCCTCGCAACCAGGTCGCCGGCGGCGACACCTTCGCGGACGAGTCCTGCGACGAGGTCACGCACGGCGTCGACGATCTCCTGGCGTCCGCCGTATCCCATGGCGATGGTGAGCCGGCGCGAACCTTCCCGGCTCCGCTCGGCCGCGGCCTTGGCAGCGGCCACCACGGCGTCCGGCAACAGATCAAGGCTCCCGACGAAGCGGAGGGCCATGTCGTGACGAGAACACTGCTCCGGTAGACGCTCGAACAACTCGATGAGGACGTTGAAATACGGGTCGAGTTCCTCCGCCGGACGATCGAGGTTCTCGCGTGAGAGCACCCAGCCGGTGATCGCGGGAATGCCCAACTCCTCGGCCCATCCGATGAATTCCTGGAAACGACCCATGCCGGCTCGATACGAGTCGGTGTAGGAGGGGAGACCTTCGGACCGTGCGTAGCGCCTGTGGCCGTCCAGGATGATCCCGATGTGGTGTGGGAACCTGGACTTGTCGAGCGAGGCCAGCAACCGGTCCTCGTAGAGCTTGTACAGGATGTTCGATGCCGACGTCACCGGCCTCCCCTCTGGGTGATATCAGCATAAACCGGGGCGGTTCTATCGCTTCTGTGTCAGAGAACCCCACCGATCGGAAGCAGAACCTCTGGTACGTCGACGTGGCGCGACCGAAGCCACTCTCCCAATGACTTCGCCTGCGGGTCCGACCGGACCGACGACGACACCCCTTCCCCGAGCAGTCGGTGAATCACGAAGTTCACTGACAACAGGTTCGGGAACACGAACCTCTCGACCTGAAGACCGGCCAGTTCCGGCAAGAGCTCTGCGAGCCGGTCGGCGGACAGGGCGTGATACAGCCACCGGAACGCGGCGTCGTCCCGTACCCAGACGCCGATGTTGGCGTTGCCACCCTTGTCGCCGGATCGCGCTCCGGCCACCAGGCCGAGCGGGACGCGACGCGTCGCGCCACCCGGGGGGTCGCCGACGATGGGCTCGACGGTGGCCTCTTCGTACGGGGGCACCGGCGACGCCGGAATGACGACCGCGGACGTGCCCACGGTCACCCGGTGGGGGACCTCGGAGGCAGGGACCAGCGTCGGCCAGTAGACCGCGTAGGGCGTGGCGTCGCCGGGCGGGGCGGTGAGGTGGAAGCCTGGGTAATTGGCGAGCGCGAGTTCCACCGCCGCACCGGAGAAGCGCCGACCCACCTTCACCGGATCAGGGTCCTTCACGGTCACCCGAAGATGAGCCGACGCCTCCGAGTTGGTGTCGGCGTCGTCCCGATCGGTGCGGACCAGTTCGACGTGGGCCTCTGAGAAGCGATCTCTTCCACCAACAGCGTCCCACAATGCGTCGGACGCCAGAGCCGCCTTCTCCTCGATGTCGAGTCCGGTGAGCACGAACGTCACGCTGTTCCGAAACCCACCGAGGTAGTTGAGTGCCACCTTGGTGCTGGCTGGTCCCGGTTCGCCGCGCACTCCGGACACGCCGACCCGGTCGGGGCCCATCTGTTCGAGATCGATCGTGTCGAACCTGGCCGTCACATCCGGATTGGCGTATCGAGGACCCCCGATCTCGTAGAGGAGCTGTGCGGTGACCGTCCCCACCGACACTTCGCCGCCGGTGCCGGGGTGTTTGGTGACGACAAAAGAGCCGTCGCGGTGCATCTCGACCAGAGGGAATCCGGGGTGACCGAGCCCGGATATCTCTCGGAAGAAGCTGTAGTTGCCACCCGTCGCCTGGGTGCCGCATTCGATGATGTGCCCCGCGACGAGGGCGCCGGCCAGTTCGTCGAACTGGTCCCACTCCCACCCGAAATGCCAGGCGGCGGGTCCGATGACGAGCGCGGCATCGGTGATTCGACCTGTGACCACCACGTCGGCTCCGAGCTCGAGAGCAGCGGCCACACCTCGACCACCCAGGTAGGCGTTGGCGGTGACCGGAGTCACGCCCCGGCCGACGAGGCTCTCCCCGGTGTCGACGTTCCGGAGCTCGTGGCCATCGGCCTGGAGTCGTGGGAGGTCGGCGACGATGTCGTCGCCATCGACCCTTCCCACCGTCGCTTCGAGACCGAGCGAGGCGATCAGCTCCTCGAGCCTCCGGGCGAGTCCCGCCGGGTTCAGCCCGCCCGCGTTGGCGACGACTTTGATACCGCGGTCGAGACACATCCCCAGCACCTCCTCCATCTGGGTGAGAAAGGTGCGGGCGTATCCGGCGTCGGGGTCCTTGGTTCGGGACCGCCACAGCAGGGCCATCGTCAGTTCGGCGAGGTAGTCGCCGGTGAGGACGTCGATTGGGCCGCCCTCCGTCATCTCGCGAGCAGCCGACAACCGATCACCGTAGAAGCCGGAGCAGTTGGCGATCCGGAGAACGTCGGGCACGGTCCCACCTTACCGAGCGATCGCTCGGTCGGGTCACCCCCGTGCACAACGGGGGATTCGGCCTACAGTGCCTCAGGATGGAACGAATGAGGTTGGGCCGGATGGAGAATCCGGTACGGGGGTTTCTTCACGGCAGCGCCGCGATCGCATCGATCGGCGGGCTCATCGTGCTGCTGGCATCGAACCCGGGAAGCCTCGGGCTCGGGATCTCGCTCGGGGTCTACGGCGGGAGCCTCATTCTGTTGTACTCCGCCTCCAGCCTGTATCACTCCATCCCGTGGGGTCCGCGATGGAAACAGCGCATGCGCCGGCTCGACCATGCCGCCATCTTTGCCGTTGTGGCGGGTACCTTCACACCGTTTGCGATGGTGTCGTTGGAAGGTCCCTGGAGGACATGGTGTCTGGTTGCCCTCTGGAGCGCAGCCGTGGTTGGCGTCGTCATCAAACTGATCGAAAGACGGGTGCGACTCGGTGTGTCTGTGACAATCCAGTCCCTCATGGGGTGGGGCGCCATCATTCCCATGAGCCAGATCGGAGCCCGGCTCGGTCTGGACACCGTAATGCTCATCGCGGTCGGCGGCGTGCTCTACACGGTGGGGATGGTCTTCTTCCTGACCAAGCGACCACGGCTCTTCCCCCGTGTGTTTTCCGCGCACGAGTTGTTCCACCTGATGGTGGTGGCCGCCAGCAGCGTGCACTTCTACGCCATCCTGACGCGAGTCTTGCCGGCCGCCATTTGAGCGAGTACCAAGGACAGGGCGGATAGTTGTCCCGCGGCCGGGCCGGGAGGAGTCTTGGCCAGTTAGGCTGGGCCGGCGTGGCCGAGGCCACGGGGGCACGGGAGGTATCTCTCAAGCCCCGTACATCCGACGCCGACACATGGCTTGTGACTATGCCTGCTTCGCCCATCTCGTCATCTGACGACATCACCTTCTCGACGGCGCGGCGCGGCTACGACAAAGATGAAGTCGAGTCGTACCTCCAGAAGGTCAAGGAAACCATCCACAATCTCGAGGAAGCCCAGAAGGCTCTCGGCTCGACCGACATGTCCGGCGACCCCGCCCAAGTCGAAGAGTTGACCCAGGACAAGGATCGACTCGAACTGGAGAACATGTCCCTCCGATCGGAGATGGACACCCTCCGCACCGATCTCGAAGACGCCCGCGTCGAGCTCGCCAGGGCGTCCGCCAGCCACGAGGCGGCGCTCCAAGAGGAGCGCTCCAAGAGCCGGGAGGCCCCTCCCGCACGGGCCGTGGCCGCTCCGACGGACTCGGACCCCGGGATCACGACCGTGCTCGAAACCAAAGACCGCATTCTCGATCGCGCCCGCGACCGGGCCCGGAGGATCGAAGACGAAGCGCGAGAGAAGGCGCGCCGAATCATTGCCGAGGCCGAAACGACCAGTGTCACCGGTGTCGCCGACATAGGAGGAGACCCCGCCCATGAGCTGGCGATGGCCCGCGCCGAGGCTGCTGCCATCGTGTCCCGCGCCGAGCAGCGAGCCGCCGACGTGCTCGCCGACGCCGAAAAGAACCGGACCGAAGGCATCCGGTCGGGCACCGACCCCCTCGATGAGCTCTCGGGGGCCATCATCACTGCCGCAGAGGCGAAGGCCGAATCGGTGCTGGCCTCTGCCGAAGCCCGGGCCGCCGATATCGCCAACGACGCTGCCAGGTCCCGAGCCGAAGCCGCCAACATGGCGGCCAACGCGCGGAGCGAACTCGCAGCAGCCCGCAAGGAAGCCGCCGACCTCAAACTCGAGGCAGCTGAACTCCAGCGCCTGGCTCGCGCCGCCGACCAGTCGGCCCGCGAGCAGGCACAGGCCGTTGTGTCCGAGGCAGAGGCACGTTCCGACCAACTGACGAAGTCCGCAGAGGCCTACTCCGCCCGAATTCGGTCGGAGGCCGAGACCGCCGCCAGCCGCATGAAGTCGATCGCCGGCGACGAGGCCGCCAAGATCCGCCGCCAGGCGGAAAAGGACATCGCCACCACCCGCGCCGAAGCCGATCGGATGAAACAGGAAGCCGATGCTGCCCGCGCCGAGGCGAGTCAGATGCTCGCCGAAGCCCGCGGCCAGGCCGACGCCATCACCCGCGAAGCCGAGGAACTCGTCGCCCGACTCAAGTCCGATGCGGACGCCGAAGCAGCGGACATCAAAGCTGCGGCGAGCATCGCTGCCACCACGATCCGTGATCAGGCCGACAAGGACGCAGCGGCCGCCTCCGACAGGGCCGACAAGGCCCTCGTCGAGGCCAACGAACGACTCGCCAAGGCACGTCGCGCCGAGGAACTGGCCAATTCCGCGCTCGTAAACGCAGAATCCAAGGCCGGCGGAATCGTCGCGGCGGCCGAAGAGAAGGCGGAGCACATTCGCGCCGACCTGGGCGAGGAAGTGGAACGGCACAACCAGGAGCACGCAGCTCGCACAGCAGCCGTTGTCGAAGCGGAACAAGCGATCGCAGCGCTCAAGGCGTCAACGGACCAGGCACACGCCGAAGCCACCGCCATCCTGGAGCAGGCCCGGGATCGGGTCGCCGCCATCGAGGCCCAGGCCGCCACGCAACTCGCCCAGGCCGAGACCCAGGCCCGGGAGATCGTCGCCGGAGCGGAGTCCGAAGCGGAAGCCGCCCGAGCCCAGATCGACAAGGAATGGGCCGACGCTCGCTCGAAGATGGACACACGCTTCGCCGAACGCATGGCCGATGCCGAAGCACAGGCTGCAGGAGCCGTCGCCGAAGCCAACAAGCGGGCCGAACTCATCGTCGGGGAAGCCGAGAAGACCCTCGAGGAGGCACGGTCCCAAGCAGTGCTCGTGCGCCGGAGCGCCGGGGAGGAAGCCGCCGAGGTCAAGGCCGCTGCGGTTGGCGAAGCCGAGATGGCACGGACCGACGCTCGCCGCGAGCTCGAGGAGGCCGAGGCCGACCGGAGAACCGCCAAGGCGGACCGGGCCGATGCCGCCGCCGTCCTGGACAACGCCAAGTCGGAGGCCGAGCGCATCCTCACCACCGCTCACAGCCAAGCCGAATCCACCCAGAAGACGACCGCCGAGGAGCTGTCGCGCCTGGCACAGACGCGGGGCGAAGTCGACGAGGCGAAAGCCGACGTCGACGAGAAGCGGCGCGAGGCCGACGCACTGTTCGCTCAGGCGGAGGAAGCGCGCAAGGCCGCCGACGAGATGTTGAAGTCGGCTCAGCACGAAGCCGCCACCACGCTCGAAGAGGCGCGCCGACACGTCACCGACGAACAGGCAGCCCTGGCCGAACGCCGGCGCGACGTCGCCGGCGAGCGCGACAGTCTCGAGAAGTGGCGCTTCCAGCTCGAATCGCTGCGTGGCCAGTTGGACAAGGAACGAACATCCCTCGAGTCCTCCCGTACCGAGGTCGAACAGGAGCGGGCGAAACTCGCCGGTCAGCGTTCGCAGATCGAGAACGGTCGGCGCAAGGTTCAGGAAGCCGCTGCCGACCTGCTCGACAAGGCCCGGACCGAGGCCGACGCCATTCTGGAACGGGCGTGGACCGAGGCGAGGCAGATCGTCAGGGGTGCCGGCGACCAGGCGACGCTGGGGGTTGCCGACGTACCTGCACCCAAGGTCGACACCTCCGAAGCCGACCGGCTGATGCGTGAGGCGGCAACCGCCAAGGCAGAGGCCGAAGCCCAGTTGACCAGGGCACGCGAGCAGCAGGCTCAGGTGGAGCAGGCCACGGCCGAGCTGAATGCCGACCGGGCGAGTATCGAAGCGGCTCGCTCCCGCCTGGACGAGGACCGGCTGAGCTTGGAGGCCGACAAGGCCGCCTTTGAGGCTCGCACACCGGTAGATGCCGCGCCGGTGACAGCCATCATGTTCGAAGAGACCGAGGAGGCTCCGGCCTCGCGGGATGACTCGCCGTCGATCTTTGCCGATGACGAGGCGGACTCCGAAGAGAGTGTCGTGGTCGCGAGCGTCGTCGAGATCGGGGAGGAGGCGTCAGAGGACGTCGCCGCCGAGGAAGCACCCGCTGAAGAGGCTGAAATCGTCGACGACACCGAGGCGGGTGCTACCGATCAGCAGCCCGCCGAGTGGAAGCCGATCGAAACCGGTTGGGACACGGGCGTCATGGCCGGCAAGTCGAGCGATCTCGACGCAGACCTGGCCGAGCTGAAGGCCACCCTCGATGGGCTCCAGAACAGGCTCGAATCGCCGATCGACTCTGCGGAGACGACGGCGCAGGTGACGACGAATGGTGAACCCACCGTTTCGGCCGACGGCGAGACCGGCAACGTGTTCGGTCGCAGAACCGACGATCGCCACGAGACCATCGTGGACTCGAGCAACGACGACGAGGAAGAGGTCGAGGACGCCGAGGAGCCGACCGAAGAGGCCACCTCCGGTGGCCACAGCGCCGACGCCGTCATGGACGCCGTCTCGAAACTGCGCAAGCTGTGGGGCACCGACTGATCATCACTTGATGACCGAGAAGAATGAGCCCCGGCCCCGGCCGGGGCTCATTCGCGATGGAGCCAGCTGCTCTCGGCGCACAGGTGCTCGATCTTGGCTGGTTCGACAGGCACATGACCGGTCAGGTTCTCGTGCCCGTCGACGGTGACGAGGATGTCGTCTTCGATGCGGACGCCGAGCCCCAGCAGTTCTGCCGGAATCTCGTGCGTCAGCTTGTCGGCGGCGTCCTTTTCGACCTGTTCCGCGGCCGCGGCTGCAGCAGCGCCGAGCATCAGACGACGCTCTGTCCAGGCATCGAGATCGTGCTCGAGCAGAGTGAACTCCACCGTTGGCCTGTCCGGATTCACGTAGAGACCGGGCTCGACCGTGAAGCACATCCCCGGTTCCAGGATTCGTGAACCCGTTGGCGTTCGCGTCACCCCCGCGTCGTGCACGTCCAGCCCAAGCCAGTGGCTGGTTCCGTGCATGAAAAACTCCCGGTAGAGGTGCATCTCGAATGCGCTGTCGGCGTCCGTGGGGATGAGACCCAGATCCACCATGTGTTCGGTGAGGACCCGGCGCGCCGTGTCGTGGGTGTCCCGAAAGGTCCCCCCGGGCACAACGCCCCTGATGGCGGCATGATGCGCCGCCAGGACCGCCTCGTAGACATCCCGTTGTGGTCCGACGAATATGCCACTCGCCGGGAACGTGCGAGTGATGTCGGCTGTGTACCAGTCGATCTCGCAGCCGGCATCGATGAGGACCAGATCACCGTCTTCGATGAGGCAGTCGTTCTCGGTGTAGTGAAGGATGACCGCATTGCGGCCGGCGGCCACGATCGAACCGTATCCGTTGTCGCGCGACCCCCCCTCACGCCACACGAACTCCATCGCGGCTTGGACCTGATACTCGTACAGCCCGGGTCGGGTGAACCGCATGGCCTCACGGTGACCCTCGGCGCTCAGCTCGCAGGCGGCGCGAAGGCTGTCCAGCTCGGCCGGGTTCTTCACCACCCGCAGCTCGGCGAGGACCGTTCCCACGTCGTGGACAGCAGTAGGAGCGACGCTCCCGAAGCGCTCTCGATGAGAGCGGGCGGTGGCGAGCAGCCTCGTCATACGGTCGTCGTGAGCTGGATTGCCCAGCTTGTAGAACAGGGTGTCGCGACCGACCATGAGGCGCACGAGAGCGGTATCGAGTTCAGCGAGGTCGTATGCGGCATCGGCACCGAACCGCGACATGGCACCTTCGGTGCCGGTCCGCAACCCGTCCCAGATCTCCCGTTCCCGATCCTTCGGGCGAACAAAGAGATGAAAATCGCCTTCGGGGTGACCCGGAACGATCACCGCCACTGCGTCGGGCTCGTGGAAACCGGTGAGGTATGCGAAGTCGGAGTCCTGGCGAAACAGGTGGGTGACATCGTCGTTGCGGACCTTCTCGACAGAGGCCGGAACGACCGCAATCCCATTCGTTCCGATGTGTGAGGCCAGCCCCGTGCGATGTTCGTGAAACCGATCAGTCATGACCGAAGGCTATCCGATGAGGAGGTCGACGACGACGGGGAAATGGTCCGAACCCATCGCCGGACCGAGGCGGCGGTCCACCACCCGGATCTCACGTGAAACCAGGACGTGATCGATGGCGATGCGGAACGCCAGGTTGGACGAGGCCGGAAACGAGGGCTGGAGACCGAAACCGCGCTGGGAATCAACGACATCCCCCCGGGCTCCGAGGCGTCGGAAGGCATACGACCACGGCCCGGCGTTGAAGTCGCCCGCTATCACGACGGGCTCTTGGCGGCTCGCGGCCCAGCGCGTCGCGAAATTCAGTTGGGCGTCTCTCAACCCGGATTCGAACTCGGTGACCGGCGCCACCGGGTGGACCCCCAGCAGTGCCACCTTCTTCCCCGAATCGAGGTTCAGGAGGACTTCGACCGCCCGTGCTTCACGTTCGGTGAAGCCGAAGCCCTCGACGTCGGCGACGCCGCGGACGAGAACCAGAGTCCCGAAGATGTGGTTTTGGTCGCGTGTCTTCACGATTCGGTACCCGAGATCTGCGGTGGCCACCGCTTCCTCCCAAGGTGCACTGGACTCGTGGAGGAACACGACATCCGCGTTGGTTTCTCGCAGGAAGCCGAGCACATCGCCGTAGTTCTCGTTGGCCGCGAGGATGTTGAAGCTCAGCACTCGCAGAGGATCGGCGTCGGCGGAAACGGAAACCGGCCTTGGTATCCACAACCACCCGACCAACAGAATGTTCACCAAGGCCGCCAGCATCACCACGCCGCCGATCCTCCTCCACCGGGCCGCCAAGAGCCACAGACCGATGACGAGGGCGCTCACACCCAGTTGGGGACGGAAGTTGGCGATGAGGTCCAGGGGCCACCAGTAGGCGCCGGCGAACGCCCCCAGCGTCGCAGCAGCCAGTCCCAACCCGACAGCAGCCACAAAGAACACTCACAGCCCCTCTGCCCACTCGGCGATCGCTCGTCCGATCTCGCGTCCGGAGTCCTCCTGGAGGAAGTGGATTCCCGGTACCGTTATCTCGGTCTGGTTGGGGAACCGTCGAGCCACATCTCTCGCCCGCCCCGTGAGGAGCAGCCCAGGTTCTGCATTCACGAACAACTTGGGAACCGGATTGGAGGCGAGCCACTGCTCGTAGTCCGCCACGATGTCGACCACCGCCGAAGGCTCGCCGTCCAGAGGCATCTCTCGAGGCCAGGTCAGGCTGGGCCGTCGGTCCTCGCCGACCATTGCGAACGGCCTCCGGTATTCGGCGAGCGTGGCATCCGACAGCGCATCGAGGCTCCACGCCTGGAGGAGTCGCTCGACCACCAGGTTGCCGGCGAGTACCAATTCGTCACCGGCGTCGGTGCGCAGCGCCTGGATCACCGGACGGACATGATCGGGGAGGTCGGCCGACCTCAGCGGGGTCACGAAGGTCTCCATGTAGGCGATCCCGGCGACGGCGCCCGAGTTTCGGCGAGCCCAGTCGAAGAGAAGTGCCGCACCCCACTCGTGCCCAACGAGAATCACGTCTCGGTCCACCTCGAGAATCGACATGAAGGCATCGAGATAGGTGCGGTGGTCGAGGAACCGATACGACCTGGCTCCACTGCCCACTTTGCTCGAGTCACCCATCCCGATGAGGTCGAGGGCCAGGCACCTCCCTGTGCTCGAGACCGCCGGGATCACGTCCCTCCAGATGACCGAGGAAGTCGGGTTTCCGTGCACGAAGACGATCGGGCGACCCGAGCCGGATTCGCTGTACGCGATCCGCGCTCCCAACACCTCGACGTGCCGCTTCGACGGCCATGGTTCAGAACGGAGCAATCCCATCACCCCGGACGCTACCTGCCCCCGGACAAAGACGGGACCACAGTGTCGCTTCACGCTGTGTGGCGGCAGGCCGTTAGCGTTGCGCCCTATGTTTCGGGACATACTCCTCGTTCTCGTCGGTTTGGTGCTGCTGACCGTTGCCGCCGACCGGCTCGTGCTGGCAGCCGCCCGACTCGCCAAGGCATCGGGTCTATCGCCGATCCTCATCGGAGCGGTGGTAGTGGGCCTGGGCACGTCACTTCCCGAAATGCTCGTGTCGGGGCTCGCTGCGGCTCGCCCCGGCGGGCTCGATCTGGCGCTCGGCAACATCGTCGGATCGAATGTCGCCAACCTGGCGCTGGTCCTGGGCTTGAGCGTCCTGATGTCGCCGATCACCGGCCAACGTTTCGTGCTTCGTCGCGAGGGGTCGCTGGTGATGGTCGCCTCGCTGCTCTTGGCGTTGCTCGCCTGGAACGGCCGCCTCGGTCTCGTGGAGGGCATCGTGCTCGGCTTCGGCATGTTCGTGGCTCTGTGGCTCCTGATCGCGTGGTCGCGGGCCGACAGCCGGGGACTGGAGATGGAGGAACTGGTGCCGGCCGAGGACTTCCGGCCCGGTGTGGAAGTCTTGTTCGGACTCGGATCTCTCGGGCTCACACTGCTCGGCGCCCGTTTCCTGGTCGTGGGCGCCGAGTCGGTGGCCCGAGAACTCGGCGTCTCGGAGGCTGTGATCGGTCTGACGCTCGTCGCCGTCGGTACCTCACTTCCCGAGCTGGCGACGGCCATCGCCGCCGCCCGCCGCAAGGAAAACGATCTCGTGCTGGGGAACGTCCTGGGTTCGAACCTGTTCAACGCGCTCGCGGTCGGAGGCGTGGCGGGCATCGTGGGCAACGGCGCCCTGACGACCAGTTTTCGCGGACCGCTCGTCGGCATGGTGGCGGTCACCGCCCTCGCCGGGGGTCTGGCGGTGTGGGGCCAGGACCGCCTGTCCCGGGTGGAAGGCGTGATCCTGCTGGCCACCTATCCCCTGGTTCTGGCACTGATCTGAGCGGCCCTCGGGCCGGTCACTTCACTGAGTGAGGGCGTAGCGGAGGGCCTCGATTTGCTGGTGGACACTCTCGACAGATCCGCCGCCCATCGTTCGGCGGTTGTCCACACTGGTCGAGGGCTCCGTCAGGGCGAGGTCGGCCGCGACGAACCGTTCGTCCGCGACGGCGAGGTCGTCACTGGTCGCTTCCGAAAGCACTCGACCCGTGGATGACAAAGCGGCCACGAGCCGCCCCACGGCGTGATGCGCCTCCCGGAACGGCACACCCCGAGTGACGAGGGCCTCGGCGAGGTCGAGGGCCGTCACCCACGACGATGGTGCGGGCGGGTCGAACCGGGCGTCGGCCACCATTCCTGTGAGCGCCTCGAGGGTGCCGGCGAGCGTGTCGTCGGCCCGGAAGACGTGCTCCTTGTCCTCCTGCAGATCCCGGTTGTAGGTGAGAGGCAAGCCCTTCTGGAGCGTCAAGAGCCCCATGAGATCGGCGATGGCTGCTGCCGACTTGCCACGGGCCAATTCTGCAATGTCAGGGTTCTTCTTCTGAGGCAGGGCCGAGCTCCCGGTCGTGAACGCGTCCGAGAAGCTCACCCAACCGAACTCAGAGGTCGCCCACAGGATCAACTCCTCCGACAATCGCGAGAGGTCCACCATCGTCTGGGCGCAACACCAGGCGAACTCGGCCACGAGATCTCGGGAGCCGACCGCGTCCATCGAGTTCGCGAACACGACGTCGAACCCGAGCCGCCGGGCAGAGTCGATCGGGTCGAGCGGCAGACTCGAACCGCCGGAAGCACCGGCCCCCAGGGGCGACACCGACAGCCGCTCTCTCAGTTGCCCGAAGCGCTGCCGGCTACGAACTGCCATCCACGCGTAGGCGAGGAGATGATGGCCGAGCGGGACGGCTTGCGCCTGCTGCATGTGGGTGTACGAGGGGATGAGGGTGGTGGCATGGGCAGCGGCCTGGTCCACCAGGACCGCCCCGAACCGGGTGAGCCGGTCGGCCTGGGCGTCGCAAGCCGCACGGAGGTAGAGCCGTATGTCCAAGGCCACCTGATCGTTGCGAGAACGTCCTGTGTGGAGGCGCTTGCCTGGCTCGCCCACGAGTTCGACCAGTCGGCGTTCGACCGCCGAATGGACGTCCTCGTCGGCGTCGAGCCACTCGAAGGTTCCGTCGCGGGCATCGGCGAGGATTCTGAGCAGGCCATCGCGGATGGCGTCGTGGTCGTCTCGCGAGATCAACCCGACGTCCGCCAGCATGCCGGCGTGGGCGAGCGACCCCTCGACATCGAACTCGAGGAGTCGGCGGTCGGCGTGGCTCACCGTGAACCGCCACAGGACATCGGCTGGAGCCTCCTCGAATCGCCCACCCCACAGGGTCATCGACGCCCCGCCCCGCCGAGTGCAGTGCGCGATGAGCGATATGCCGTGCGCCAATCCACCGAACCCTCGAGGTACTGAGTACCTGGTACCGAGTACCGAGTACAGCGCGGAGCGCTCATTCGCCCTCTCCGAGGCGATCTTCGGCGAGACGGCGCAAGCGGAGGGCGTTGAGCCTTATGAATCCGGCTGCGTCCGCCTGGTTGTACACGTCATCCTCCTCGAACGTCACCGTTGCGTGGTCGTAGAGGTTGTGATGGTCCGATCGCCTGCCTTCTACGGTGACCGCCCCTTTGTAGAGCTTGAGCCGGGCCTCACCGTTCACCCGCTTCTGGATTTCGTCCATGAACGCCTGGAGCGCCCTGCGCTCTGGTGCGAACCAGAAGCCGTTGTAGACCATCTCGGCGTACTTCGGTACCAGTTCGTCCCGCATGTGAACCACCTCCCGATCGAGCGTGATCGACTCCACCGCCCGATGGGCATGGTGGAGGATCGTCCCGCCCGGTGTTTCGTACACACCGCGACTCTTCATGCCGACGAAGCGGTTCTCGACGATGTCGACCCGGCCGATCCCGTGCCTGCCGCCGAGACGGTTGGCTCGTTCGAGCAGCGCCACCGGATCCAGCTCGTCGCCGTCGATCGCCACCGGGTTGCCGTTTTCGAAGGTGACGGTGATCCACTGCGGCGCGTCCTCCGCCAGTTCGGGATCGGTGGTCATCCGGAACATACCCTTGGGCGGCGATTCCCACGGGTCTTCGAGAACACCGCCCTCGTACGAGATGTGGAGGAGGTTGGCATCCATCGAGTACGGCTTCTCGGGCGTGACCGGAACGGGAATGCCGCGGTCCTTGGCATAGGCCACGCAGTCGGCTCGGCCCCGGAGGCGCCATTCCCGCCACGGCGCGATCACCCTGATGTCGGGGTCCATGGCGTAGGCGGCCAGCTCGAACCGGACCTGATCGTTGCCCTTCCCGGTGGCGCCGTGGGAGATGGCGTCGGCACCGACCTCCTTGGCGTACCTCATCATGCCCCGGGTGATGATGGGACGGGCGAGGGAGGTGCCGAGCAGGTAGTAGTTCTCGTAGACGGCGCTGGCGCGGATGGCCGGATAGACAGCATCACGTACGAAGTCGAGTTGGAGGTTCTCGGCGCGGGCGTCGACGGCCCCGGTGGCGACCGCCTTGGTGACTGCCTCTCCCACCTCGTCACCCTGGCCGACGTCCGCCGTGTAGCAGTATACCTCGGCGTCGTATTCCTCCATCAGCCACGCCAGGATGACCGACGTGTCGAGGCCGCCCGAGTAGGCCAGCACCACCTTCATGGGTTGTCTCCGATCCGTTCGAGTTGATCTGCGATGTTGGCACCTCCGACGTTGGCGGCCGCCACGACGAGAATCGTGTCGTCACCTGCGACTGTTCCCAGAATGCCGGGGAACCCGGCGGCGTCGATGGCGGCGCCGAGGAGGTGGGCGGCACCCGGTGGGGTCTTGATGACGACGATGTTGTCAGAGGCAGCGATTGACTCGGCGAATTCGTCGAGAGCATGCCCGAGGGCGGTGGCGTGGGCGTGCCGGTCGTCGTCGATGACGTATCCGTGCTCGTGTTTGATGGCACCGACCGCGGCCAGGTCCCGAGAGGCGGTGGCCTGCGTGATGTCATGACCTTTGGCTGCGAGCAGTTCCACGAGGGCCTGTTGACTCTCGATGACGCGCTCGGAGATGAGCGTTCGGATGAGGCGCCGCCGGGCGGCCGTGGTCGACACCCCCCAACTATACGCATATGCGCATACCGCTGAAAACCCTGGGTAACAGACACCGCTCAGCGAAGTCCCCGGTCCGCGGATGGGACAATACCGATCAGGGGGCGAGCCGGAGGATGCGCACCTCGCCATCGGTCAACTCGACCAGTGTCGGCTCGGCGGAGGGCAGAATCGCCGCAAGGCCCTCCACCCCGTGCTCGATGTCCACTGGGTGGGATCGCTCACTGCCGTCGGCCGACCGGATCGTCAAGTCACCCGGCGCCAGGAGCCACAGGTCGTCGCCGAACCGGCTGACCATCATGGGGGGCCGGTCGAATCGGACGTCTTCGTGGTCCGGCCACCGGTCGGCGAGCTTGATGGAGGACGGCTCGTCCGGGTCGTACAGGAGGGGCACGCCCCCAAGCCACGGCACACCCAGCCGCACCCCCACCGGCGTCCACGTGAGGCCGTCGGACGAGAACACAACCTCCTGGCCGAAGACGTTGTCCGGTGAATCGACGGGCCGCGACACCAAGAAGCCGCCAGGCACCGCAGCACCGGCCCACACCGTGATCCCGCCGGCGGTTTCCTGCCACGAGCCGTCCTCGAAGGTCCACACCGTGGCGCCACCCATCACCGGCTCCGAGGCGATGACGGACAAGGCGCCTCCCAACTCGCTCACCGCCATCACCGACCCGACCGGGACCAACTGGGTCGACCACACACCATCGCGTCCGTAGGTGAACAACTGCGTGCCGGCGCTTCCCGAAGGATTGGCCGCCCACACACCCGAGGGTCCCACGCCGATCATCTGGGCCGCCGGCAACGACTCAACGATCGATAGAACACCTTCTGTCTCGAACACCTGGAACACCCGTCCGTCGGCGAGCACGAAGGACTCGTCACCGCTCTGAGCCACCGACAGGGACCCCCAGTCGTTGCCAGGGTCAATCGGAACCGCCGCCACCTCCTTCCAGGACAGATCCTGGGGAGGTGGTGTTCCGGCCAGGGCCAGCGGAGTCACCGTCGTTCCCCGCACGTACATCTGGCTGCGCCCGTCGTCGCTCCCTCCCACAACCACGATCCGATCATCGAAGCCCTCGACCGCGTCCACCCATCCCGAGGACTCACGGCCCGTCACGACATCGGAATACCGGGTTCGAACTCGGGCAGGACCGGTTGGCGTCTGGGCCCACAGGCCGTTCCCGTCGGAGGGCTCGACGGCCAGCAGCGACCCGTCGTCGGTGATCGTCACGTCGTTCACCGCCACTCGCCAGTCGCTCACCTCGGTCCATCGCACCAGGTCGCCCGACTCCCAGATCGCCGTCCCCAACCCGCCCACGGGGCCGACCACGGCAACGTAGGAGCCGTCGGGCCGTCGTTCGACATCGAGGAATCCGATCGTCGATCCATCGGCCGGCGGCTCGAACGTGTGGGGCCCCACCTCGGGATCGAGCGTCCAGGCCGCCAAGCCATCGCGATCATGCCCGAACGCCAGGGCGGCGCCGTCGGGTCCTTCGACGATCGCCGTCACCTGGCTCCCGACTCGAGCATTCAGCGACCCCCGGTCCCACGACTGTCCGTCAAATCTCCACACCTCGGCCGTGCCTCGATCGCCGAAAGGCGAGTCGGGCGCCGGCGCACGCGAACCCGCGGCGAACAGCACGTCACCGACGTGTTGGATGGTTGCTATCCATGAGTTCGCGAGGGTGTCGACCGGATAGGTCCGCCAGGATCGCCCGCCGTCGGTCGACACGGCCGACGTGTCGCGATCGAAGCTGTAGTCGCCCACCCAGGATCCGACGACGGCCATGCTTCCGTCACCCACGCTCGCCTCGAAGGCGTGTCCCTCCAGACCGTGCAACGTCCTTGCTTGCCAGAGGACGGCGTCCGTGGACACGTACGCGAGTGGCGGCTGACCCTCGGCCACAGCCAGCCATCCCGATTCCCCGGCGTCGATCGACACCAGGGCCCACGACTGACCTGGAAGGTCGACCTCCTTCCAACCCGTGGCGAGCAACGGCACCTCGTCAGGGATAGTGAATGCGGTGGTCGACACGAACGCCCTCGGCGGTTCCGGTGGTGCGTCGATGCCGCTCGGCTCGGCGGTGGTCGGGGGTTCGACCTGTGGCGTCACGACGAACGCGATGACAGCCAGGAACAGACCAACCACGGGCACGAAGATGAGATACGGCGAGAGCCGACGGGGCGGGCGCGGCCGACTCGGGCCCGGATCGTCGTCGCCACCGATGACGATGACCTGGTCGTCAGGGGTCATGGCACAACGCTAGGCCACGCGATCGACCTACGACAGGACCAGATGCCCAATCCGCGGGCTGTGGACGTCGCTGAGCGGTGTCCTGTACCCAGGGTTTTCAACCTCACCGTGGTGTGATGAAGTCGGAGGGTGGGTAGCGTCGGTGGCTCACAAGGAGCCCCGTGAAGCGTGCAGCCATCTTGATGCTGGTGATGACGGCGTGTGCCGGGCAGAGCGACCCCGTGATCCGGGTTTCTGCCGCGGCCTCGCTCACAGGCGTGTTCACCCAGATGGCTTCCGAATACACCACCACCACGGGCATCGAAGTCGACCTCAATTTCGCGGGCAGCTCGGCCCTTCGAGAACAGATCCTCGAGGGGGCGCCGGTGGACGTGTACGCATCGGCGGACGAGTCCAACATGCAGCGGGTCGTCGACGCCGGAGCCGCAACAACGGCACAGGTGTTTGCGACCAACTCCCTCGTGATCGCCGTACCTGCCGGCAACCCAGGAAACGTCACGGGCCTCGCCGACCTGGAACGACCAGACCTGCTGGTAGGAGTCTGTGCCGATGGTGTGCCGTGCGGGGACCTCGCCCGCGCCCTACTCGAGGCGGCCGGTGTGCAAGCATCCGTGGACACCAACGAACCCGACGTGCGGGCACTCGTCACCAAGATCGAAACGGGTGAGCTCGACGCAGGGCTCGTCTACAGGACCGATCTCGGCGATTCCCTCGAATCGATCGCCGTGCCCGCCCATCCTCCGACTCGATACATGCTCGCCTCGCTCACCGATGCCGGAGG
>JAOUGY010000290.1 GCA_029865445.1 Acidimicrobiia bacterium
CTCCGGCAACTCGATGCCGTCAGGATCCGTCAGGTCTGGGCGATTGGCTCTCTCGATGGCGCGAGCCAATTCGACCCGCGATGAGACGTTCATCTTGTGGAAGATGTTCCGGAGGTGGGATTCGACGGTCTTCTGGCTGAGGAACAGTTCGAAGGCGATCTCGGCGTTGGTCATACGGTCCACCACGAGCGATGCCACTTCGAGCTCTCGTTGCGTCAGTGATTCGATGCCGATCTCACCGACCCCGTGCCCGGTGCGGCGGTGGATCCGGTGGCCCAGCTTGCGGAGCTCGCGTTCGGCGAGGTCGCGGTGGCGAAATGCACCACGAAACTCAAACTCCAACGCAGCGCGCTGCAGTTGCTCCGAGGCGAGCTCGCCGTTGCCCATCGCGGCATGGGCTCTGCCTGCCAGTGTGCGAGCCAGGGCAGCCTCGATCGGCGCCCCGGCGGACTCGGCTGCCGCGACGGACGCAAGGGCACCGTCGAGCGCTTCCTGGGGACGTCCCTCGCAAAGATGGACGACCGCATGAGCCCTTGCGGCCCATGCGTCGGCCAGTGGGAGCTGTACCGCCGAGGCCCACTCCGCCGCTCGGAGGGCCGCCTGCTCAGCCTCTTCGTGACGGTCGAGCGCCAGCCAACCCCGTGTCAGCAGCTCCAGGCAGTACGCCCTCCAGCTTCCTGGGATCAGGCTTTGTTCCTCGCCTCCGGCGCAGCCGAGGAGGAGTTCCACCGCTCCTCCGGGCTGCCCGATCTCGAGCAGGACTCCGGCCAGTCTGACCCCTGCCCACGCCGAGTGAAAACCAACGCCCAGGTCATGTGAAAGCTTCACGCTCTCTTCGGCGGTGGCGAGGGCCAGATCTGTCTGACCGGCGGAGAGGGCGACCACCGACCGGTTGAACAGATTCCAGACCAACGACTGAGTATTGCCTTGCAGGCGCGCCGATTCGATCCCTCCGTCGAGCAGTTCAGCCGCCTCTGCGAGTTTCCCCCGGACGAACCACACCCGGCCCAACATCTGCACCAGAACGAGGAAGAGCTCTCCTCGGCCGGTGGCTCGCCCGAGGGCGAGAGCGCGGGCGGCGTGGGCGTCGGCCTCGGCGTACCGGTCGAGGTAGAGCTCGGCTCCGGCGAGCCAGGCGGCAGCGTCGAGACGGGCGGAGAGTGCGCTGTCCGTCAGAGAATCCACGAGGCCCGCTGCCTCCGCGAGATTCGATCGAGCCCGGCCGGCATCTCCGGCGATCGAGTCTGCCAGCGCCAGCACTGCGAGAGCCGCAGCGAGCGAGGGCGCCTCTCCGAGCGGTCTCGCCGCGTCGACCGCCCGCGCGGACGCCTCCTGCATTGCTCGGTAGTCAGCTCGCCAGAATCCGTTCATCGCGAGCTCCACCATCAGCGCCACTCGCTCCGGCGAGGCGCTGTCGGGTAGGTCCTCGAGGGTCGCCACCAAGTGGGCGCGGGCCTGTTCGTGCATCCCCAGCGCGCTCTCAACCGCGGCGCAAGCACGGATGAGCCTCGCGCGCAGCGGATGCGAGTCGAGAGGTGCGGTCGCGATTGACTCCAGCAAGGCGTCCCGAGCGTCAACGAGAAGACCGACCGCCGTGAGCGCCCCGGCACGGGCAAACAGAAGGTCGACCCGCTCCTGGGCCGGACCCTTCTCCGGCAGTATGCGCAGGGCCGCCGCGAACCACTTCGCGGCACTGGCCGGGGCCAAGCGGAGAGTCTCCTCGCCTGCCTCTCGAAGGATGGCCACGGCGCCCATATCGCCTTCGCTTGCCGAACGTTCAATGTGGTGGGCGGTTGTTGTCGCAGATGCGCCGCGCGCTGCGAGCGCCTTCGCGCATCGTTCGTGAGCGCTGAGCCTCCAACCGGCAGGCGCGGATTCGTACACCGCCCGTCGGACGAGCGGATGACGGAACCGGAACCGTCGTGGGACGTCGGTGGTGCGAATCAGATCGAGCCCGAGCAGCTCGTCGACCGGGCCCATCGATTCGATCTCCGGGATCGCGGCGGCAGCCGCAGCCAAGTCGGGTTCGAACGGGTCGCCTGCGACGGCGGCACCCTGCGAGAAGCGGCGGGCGCTTTCCGACAAGAGAGCCAACTCCTCGCTCAGGAGTGCGGCAACGCCGGGCGGCACACCCAGGTTGGACGTCCACGTTCCGGGGTCGGCGAGTCTCTCTCCGCGGCGTGCCAGGGATCGCGCGAGCTGCTCCAGGTAGAAGGGGTTTCCGCCACTCTCGAGATAGAGGTCGGCGGCAAATGCGCCTTCCACGCCGTCACCCAAGAATTCCCGCGCTTCGTCGGGACTCAGAGCACCGAGCTCGATTCGGACTGTCTTCGACTCTCGCTGCGCCCGCTCGAGGGTCGTCGACAATCGCTCCGGAACCTGGCGAGGTCGCATCGCCAAGACCAATAGAACCGGCCTGGCTGGCTGTCTACGGAGCAACGCTCCGAGCAGCTCGCCCGATGCCGCGTCGGCCCAGTGCAGGTCGTCGAGCAAGAGCACGAGGGGCCGCAGGTCCGCCAGAGTCTCGAGCAGCGCTCGGACTGCCCGGTGGGCACGGTAGCGCTCGGGTTGCGGAGCTACCTGGTGAGTGGTCTCGACCGCAGACAGGGAAGGGAAGATATGGGAAAGCTCGTTGTGCACGTCTTCGCCCAGATTGGTCAAGACGTCCGGATCCAGACCGCCCAGGAACTCGTCAACCGCGTCCACGAAGACCGAAAACGGCAGATCCCGCTCGAGCTCCGATGCCGACCCCGAGAGCACGGTCCAACCTCTGCGATCTGCCCGGGCGCCGAACTCTGCGAGCAGACGTGTTTTGCCGATCCCTGGTTCACCACGAACTTCGACGGCGGCAGCGCGACCCTTCTCCAGCCCGACGAGCACCCGGTCGAGCTGTCCAAGCTCCTCCGCACGGCCTACGAGGTGGTCGGCAACCGCCCTCATGTCGCTCCTTTTCTGAAGAATACGCCACGAGCCGAGAAGGTGCGGGGCGATCAGGGTGTTGCCCCGATGTCGGGGTCTTGCCGGGCAGGGATGGTGGGACATGGTCAATCGGTCTCTACGCGCCGACAGCTGCGGTGACGGCCATCGAGCGCTCGGGAGCCGATGTGGGCTCTGTCGTCGAGATTGGTGACCTCGCCACGACGAGAGAGATGGGACAAGCATCGTGAGGTTCAAAGCCGAGTCTCATGCGGTTGCAGTCGGCGTCGCGGTGATCGTCATCCTGGGCATGTATGCCGCCTCCAACTACGTGCCCGCCGACGGAAAGGCCTCCCGCGAGCAATCGCGAGGAGGATGAGACGGGAGCGAATCAGGGTCGCGCCCCGATGTCAGGATCGCCGACGCACGGCATGCTCCGGTCATGGCCCGCTATCTGCTCCATCACCGGCACCGGCCGCTCGAATGCGGCATCGTATTCGCCTCCTTCAAGGGACACGACAGCCCACTTCGTCATCGATCCACCGTCGCTTCCTGCCGTTCCGGCGGGCACGAGATCTGGTGGACGGTGGAGGCCACCGGCGAGGAGGAGGCGCTCGGCCTGCTCCCTTTCTTCGTGGCTGAGCGCACCACGGTCACCGTCGTGAGCGAAGTCGAGATCCCATGACCACCCGCCTACCGGGCCGTGCGGACCCAACGCCCAATCACCGAGAGAGCACACCGAGATGAGCGTCTCGCACCGATCAACCGTCGACAGAATCGGCGCCGGCACCGCGGTGTCGAACGTCGTGATCCCACAGCTCGGCCGCCCGACGATCCTGGCCGTATGGGCAGCCGCTGCGCTCCCGATGGCGGCGCTGGCGTGGGTGGTGGCGCCGACCCTCGAGAGCCGGTTCTCCGGCGTCGGCGATGTCCCGATGTTCAAGGCGCTGACCGTCTCCCTCGGCCTCGGCCTGGTCTGGCAGTTCGCCCTCGTATTGATCCTCCTGGGCCGTGAGCAGCGGAGCCTCCGCTGGTCGACGGTGCGCGACGCCCTCTGGCTTCGCTCTCCCCGAAGTCCGCGCGGTGGCCGGGTCGGAGGTCGCCTGTGGCTGATCGTGATCCCACTGGCGGTGCTCTTCCTGGCAGAGGAGTTTCTCCCCATGTTGTCGCGGCCGCCGGCGAACCGAGATCTGGCAGCGTTCCTCGGCTCGGACGCCGGCCGGAGCTTCTTCGCAGGAAACTGGGTCTGGTTCGGCGTCGTGGTTGTGATGGTCGTCTTCAACACCGTGCTCGGCGAAGAGCTGCTGTTCCGCGGGTACTTGCTCCCACGGATGAATGGCGCTTTCGGCCGGGGCGACTGGTTCGCCAACGGCCTGCTCTTCGCCGCCTACCACGTGCACATGCCATGGGCCTTCCTCGCATCTCTGGCCGATGCGTTCGTCCTCGCCTACCCGACGAAGCGGTACCGCAGCGCCTGGTTTGGGATCGCCGTGCACAGCGCTCAGAGCGTGGCGGTCGTGGCCCTCGTCCTGGCGCTCGTGGTCTAGTGAAAGGAACACACATGGAACGTTCAACTGTTCGAATCCTTGGGCCCTCTCGGATCGTGGCCCTGACGGTCATCGTGTTGCTGCTGGCCGGTCTGGCGTATCTCGGATTCGCCGCCGGCGAGCAGCCCGTCATCGTGCCTGACGGAGCGCAGGCCGGCGATCTGACCCTCGAGCCGTGCACCTACGAGGCCGAGAACGGTCCCCTCGCCGCCGATTGCGGAACTCTGGTCGTGCCCGAGAACCGGGAGAAACCCGGATCACGGCTGATCGCGGTGCCGGTCGTTCGCGTCCGCGCCCTCACCGAGAACCCTGCGGAACCCGTGTTCTTCCTCCAGGGCGGG
>JAOUGY010000291.1 GCA_029865445.1 Acidimicrobiia bacterium
AATGTCGAATACGACGCCGTCTCGGTGCTGATCAGGTTCGCCTCGGTGTTGCCCGACATGAGGTCGATCGGGTTGTCGTACTCCCAGATCGTTCCACTCACAACCGTGTTGCCGGTGTACGAGTGGGGCCAGGCGATACCGTGCCCGATCTCGTGGGTGACCAATGACGCCAGCGCCTCCGGCCACGGCGACACCGTGGTCACGGACTCGGCGCCCATGAAGACGATCCGACTGTTTGAGGGATAGGTGGTGGTCGTCGCTCCGCAGATGGTGGTCGGACAGATCTGTCCGGGACCACCAAACCCGTAGAAGGTCTGGACGTCTGCGATCACCACGGCACCGTTGACGGTTCCGGGCTGGGCACGACCGGCGACGGCGTCCAAGCACCCGCCGGGGTCGGAGGCCGAGACGGTGCCGCCCGATACGAACACCATGTTGTACGCACCCTCCGACAACCAGTCGTAGTGCTGCGACACCTCCGAGTTGAGGTACCCGGTGGCCGACGACAGCGACACGGATACCCCGGTTCCCGGGTAGTCGCAGATCCACACCGCCCACCGGTCGGTCCCCAAGGAGTACCGGCGAACGTCGTCGCCGGCGACGATGCCGAGCGGCTCCCAGCCGTAGAGGTCCTCGGTCGCCTGCGGGAGCAGACCATCCGGCACGATCACCACCGGCGGAATCTCCACCCCCGGCGGCACCTGACCGTGATCCGCTCTGGCGGGCGTCCCGATCAGCATCACCGTTGAGGCTGCACCGGCGAACAGCAGCCATCGCATCGTGGTCCCCATGATCACCCCACCGTCTCTCGTGAGGGGCGAGTGTAAGACGCTTCCGCTCACGATCGTCGCCCTGACCTCGGATTTCCCACAAGAATCGCCGCTCTCGTGCCGATCAACACACCATGAAGCCGAGCTTTCTGGTCAACGCCGTGCTGGCGGGAGCGGTCTTCCTGTGTGGCAGCGTCATCACCAGTCAACTCGTAGCGGGAGACGCAGTGCTGGCATCGATCCTGGCGGGTGCGATCACCGTCGCCCTCACCTACGTGACGATCCGCAACGTGCGACTCGCCGCAGTCGGCATGGCGGCAGCGCTCACGGTGGTGTTGATCGCCCTCGGTTCCGCCGCTGCGCTCGCCACCGCGTTGTATGCGCTGGTACTGGCGATGGCGTGGGGCGTGGTACCGACACCCGGCTGGGCGCGACGCCGGTAGATTCACGACCTGGATGAAACGCCTGCTTGTCGCTCTCGGCACCCTGCTCTTTGGGTTCCTGCTCATCTCCGCCATCGCTGCCGAAGGCAACGCGACCCAGGCGCTGGCACTGGGCGTCGTGAGCGTCGCAGCCTTCTTCGGGATCCTCGCCCATCCGACAATCACCTACACAGCGATCGCGGCGGTGGTGGGCGTGATCCTCACCCTCAACGGGGGGCCGATGGAAGGAGTCGGCCTCATCGGCATCGCCGGCCTGGTCGCGTACCGCCTCTACCAGCAGGACCGTTTCGCCGCCCAGGCCGAGATCACTGGAACGAGATGAACACCGGCACCGGGGAGAGGCCGAGGACCTCCGACGGGGTGGCCATCGGCGTGTCCTCGTCGTAGAAGTTCTTCCAACCCCACAGGTAACCCGACTCGGGGGTCCACCCGGCGGTGAGGGCATCCCATGAGTCGTACTTGACGGGCAGGGTTCCCTGGCCGTCCATCTGGATGACCGTCGCCAGTTCCGGAGGTGTGGCGAGCAGGTTCCGGTTGGTGATCATCGACTCGCGGAACTGGTGGAGGAGCAAGAGCTTCTGGGGAAGGACTTCCTCCTGGACGATCCCTGCCAGCCATTCGCTGACGCGATTGATCTCGGAAGTATCGACGGTTCCGATCTGTTCCAGGTGAACCTGATCCGACCCGAGACGCCATTCAGGGTCGAGCGCCAGTCCGACGTGAGGCATCCGGAGGAGCTCTTCGTACCGCTGGGCCTGAGTCAGGAAGTCGGCCCGACCGGGCTGGAGATCGAGGACGACGTAAACGCCCTGTCTGGCGGCCAGGTTGACCCAGGGCCGCAACGTGTCGATCGACAACTCATCCGAGTAATCGCCGTCCGGACCGGCGCCTGCGGAGGCAACCGTTGCGATGATCTCGAACACCGGGACGACGGGAGTCCCATCGGCGTCATATCCGATGAGCGCCGAACGCATGCGCTCCAACGTCTGGTCCGCGTCCTGCTCGCCGAGGACACCGAGCTGGGTGGTGAGCGGGCTCCCATAGAACCCGACGAGCCGCCGACCCGGGAAAAGCTGCTTGCCTCCGCCCGGGAGTTCTGCGTCGGACCGGAGCAGCTCGACCTGCCAGGCGGTCGATGGGTCGAAACCGCCCACGAGTCGAAGCGCCGAGGCCTGTTCGATGACGAGTCTCATTGGATCTGGCATCGACGTGAGCTCGACGTCTTCGGCGACAACAACCGTTCCTTCGGTGGCGGCCGCAACGACCTCGATAGCCGGCAACGCCGAGATGATCTCGCCGTCGACGAGAAACACCGGGCCGGCACCCTTCTTGCCGGCTGACGGACTGAGAGCTGCAGAGTCCACATCAAGGCCGCCGACCTCGGCCGCCAGCTCGGCCACAGAGGCCCTCAATCCTTCGGAACCGCCGACCACGGTCACCTTTTCGGGCTCCAGACGTGCAAGTTCGTCAGCAACCGCCTGGTCGAGTCCGTCTGACACGAGCAGCAGGGGGCCTCCCGCCTCTACGGCATGGCGGGCGCCGGTACGTACCGCCGCCGGGTCGCCGACGGCCGCCACCGTCACCTCGGCAGCACACGGGAAAGCCGACCGGGACACACCCACCACCGCCTCCACCGGATCGGCTGCGAGATCGTGCCCGTCGCGCGGCACCAGCGCGTTGCAGTCGCGGGCCGAATCGAACGAGAAGAAGGGACCCGCCCCGAACAACTGGACACCCAACAGACCCACGGCCACGGCGGCCGTGAGCAGCATCGGCACTCGCGCCGAGCGCCGCCTGGTTGGGAGATCATCGAACGGAGAACGCATCCATCTTCGATTCTACGGGCGTCAGGTGAAACCCGGTCGAGGTATGCCCGTCCGACATCCAGCCCAGCCGGACTCCAGCTGAGACGCCCCGATGCCGATACTCGGAGTGTGGACGCTCTACGCGGTCCGCGCGGGGGTGATCGGACAGCCGCGGACTCGAGAGACATGACCGATCTGATCGACAGAGCTAGGGCGGTGGCTCGAGCCCAGTTCGACGCGTCGCACGGCACCGACAGCGTGCTGGTGAACTTGCTGATCGCAGGCTTCTGCGCATTCCTGGTGATCGGCATCTTCGAGGCCTTGACTCTCGGCGAGTGGGGCGGTTGGGTTCAACCGGTGTCCACCGTCGCCTTGATCGGGTGGGCCGTCGTCATGAAACGCAATGACGCTCCCCGGCCGGTCCCATTGCTCATCACGTCGTCGACGCTCGCGACGCTGTTTCTCGTGGGGTCGGCGCTGCTCGGTTCGACGGCCGACGTAACGAACTCTTCGCCCATCGTGATGGTGGTGGGCGCGGGTGCGATCGCGATGGCGGCCGGCGGCCGTCGACCGCTCCGAGTTGCCCTCTACACGGCCGCAATGTGCACGATTTCGGTGGTAGCGGTCCAGGTGACAGTCGATCCGCGGCCGGCGGGGGTATTCGCCGAACTCGGCAGCTCCCTCGTGGTCATCGGGACGGCCTACTTCCTCATCCTCTTTGTGCGTGGCGCATACGAGACCGGCTCGACGAGGTATGCCGGTCTCTTGGAAACAGCACCCGTGGCGGTGATCGAGGCCGATCTGTCGTCGCTGTACCGACAGAACCAGCCTCGGTGGCCAACCGTCCGCGACCTCAACCCGAGGGCTCGCGAGGTGCTCGGCGTGTTCGGCCAGGAGGCCACAACGATCCGGCCACGCCAGATCCCCGAGCCGTTCCAGGAACTGGCAGTCGAGATCGTCAAGAGCAAGGCGATGAGCGGCGAACGAGTCGTGGCACTGGACGGGGATAGGGCGATGCTCGTCGGGTGGCGCTCGCTGAACCGGACTCTGAACCGCGTGATCTTCACGGCCGTCGATGTCACCAGCCAGCGGAGAGCGGAGCGGGCACTCGAGGAGCAGGTGAAGGCGCGCGATCGGTTCATTGCCACGGTCAGCCACGAGTTGCGCACACCGCTCACAGGGATGCTGGGATTGCTGGAGGTGCTTGCATCCGGCGACATGGACCCCGATGAACGGCACGAACTCATGAATATGGCGCTCGGTCAGGGTCGGGACATGGCCGACATAATCCAGGATCTCCTGGTGGCTGCACGAGCATCGAACGGTGGGCTGACCATCAAGCCAGAGGACGTCGAGCTTCACAAGGTCGTGGATTCGGTTCTCGGATCGGTTCACGAGCATTTCGACGTGGTGCCAGCGGCGACCCCGGTGGTGACCGCCGATCCGGTTCGGGTCCGCCAGATCGTGCGCAACCTGGTCACCAACGCGGTCCGCTACGGCGGCGCCCAACGAAAGATCCTGATCGAGACCACCGGCGACCGGGCGGCGATCGAGGTTCGAGACACGGGCGAACCGCTCTCCGCGGAGTTCACGGCGCGCATGTTCGAGCCGTACGAGCGCCTGACCGGATCGGAGCTACCGACGGAGTCCGTGGGGCTGGGTCTCACGGTCGCCAGAATGTTGGCCCGGCTCATGGATGGCGACCTCACCTACCACCACGACGGCGCCGAGTCGGTGTTCACCCTCTCGCTCCCCCTCACTCCCACCCCC
>JAOUGY010000292.1 GCA_029865445.1 Acidimicrobiia bacterium
GCACTGGCGGTGGCACCCTGCCGTGTTTTGTGGCGACTCGCGCCGGGCGGCGCTCGTCAACTTCCACGGATCCACGAGTTTCGGTCAGGACTTCGCGGCGTCGATCAGAGGTGAATGGGGTGATCTGTCGTCGGGCGACATCGAGGCCGCGACCGACCATCTGGTAGCCGCCGGGCTCGCCGACCCGACGCGTATGGCGATCGCAGGCGGCTCGTATGGTGGCTACATGGTGGCGTGGCTGATCGGGCAGACGAGCCGCTACGCGTGTGCCGTCGCCCACGCCGCCGTCACCGATTTGCCGAACATGATGGCCTCCGACATCACCTCCGGACGCGCCGACTCGTGGGGGGCGGAGGTGTGGACCGATCTCGACAGGGTCAACAAGTGGAGCCCACTGGCCAACGCCGCCGGCATCGAGACGCCGACTCTGGTGATCCACGGCGCTCTCGACTACCGGGTGCCGGTGGGCCAGGGCCTCGAGTTGTACGGTCTGCTCAAAGCCAAGGGTGTCGAAGCGCGACTCGTCCACTACCCAGACGAGAACCACTGGATCCTTCGACCCGCCAACTCCCTTCACTGGTACCGCGAAGTGGTGGCGTGGCTCGACCGGTACCTCAGTCGGTGACGGTCACCGCTCCCCAGAACGCCACACGGTCTCTGATATGGGACGCGGCTTCCTTGGGTTCGGGGTAATACCAGGCGGCCGCCGAATGAGTTTCGCCGTCGACGGTCACGTCGTAATACGAGGCCGTCCCTTTCCAAGGGCACACGGTGGACTTGTCCGAGTTCGAGAAGTACTCGCTCATGACCGCTTCAGGCGGGAAGTAGTGATTTCCTTCGACGATCACCGTGTCGTCGCTCTGGGCGATGATCACGCCGTTGATGGTTGCGGTTGCCATGGGTACCTCTCTCGAACCGGGAATTCTGCAACACCGAAGAACGGCCGGGTATTTCCTTCTGCCCTGTAGCCTCGCCCGTCATGTCGACGGTGGTTGCTGCGATTCCGGTGAAACCCTTTGGCGACGCCAAACGGCGCCTGGCGTCGGTCCTGTCTGTGGAAGAGCGCGCGATCCTCAGCCGGGAGCTGGCCCGGAGGACCGTGGAGGCGGCGGCCCAAGGCGGTGCCGTTCCCGTGGTTCTGTCCGCCGACGATCAGGTGACGTCGTGGGCCGAAGAACGCGGAGTCGACGTGCTCTTGGACGAGGGTTCGAGCCTCAACGAAGCGGCCACCACCGCCTGCCGGCTCTTGGCGGAGCGGCGATCGGCTTGGATGATCATCCATGCCGACCTGCCGATCCTCTCCCCGGCCGACGTGGCGGCCGCAGTGGCGGTGGTGGGGTCCGGCCGACCGGTACTGGCTCCCTCATCGGACGGCGGCACCAGCCTGGTTGGATGGGACCGGGTCATCGACTTCTCCTACGGACCCGGCAGCTTCCACCGCCATCTGGCGACACTCGCCCAGGCCGATCCGGCGATCCTGGGCGGACCCGGCTGGTGGCTCGACCTCGACACCGAACATGACCTCCACGCCGCCCGCCGTCACCCCCGAGGGGAGTGGCTCGGGACGTGAGTCAGGACTCTGCGCGTTTGAGGAACGCTGCCATCTGAGCCCGGGTCACCGAGTCTGAGCCACAGAACGTCGTGGCCGAACAGCCGGTCGTGATTCCGGACGCCGCCAGCCGGTTGATTGCATCTTCGAAGATCGACCCCTCGTCGTCGGTGAAGAAGTCCTCATCGGTGGCAGGGAGGTCGTAGGCGCGGGTCAAGAAGGCGGCCATCTGCTCGCGGGTGATGCCCGAACCCGGACAGAAGGTCGTCGCGGTGCAACCCTTCGTGATGCCGGCGTGGGCGAACCTGTCGATGTCGTTTTCGAACACCGAGGCGTTGTCGTCGGTGAAGTAGTCCTCACCCACTCCTTCGGTCAGGTCGAGCGCCCGCCCCAGGAACGCCGCCATCTGCCCGCGAGTGACCACGTCGTCGGGGCAGAAGCGGTTGTCGTCGGGCGGGTTGCAGCTCTTGGTGATACCCGACGCCGCCAGCCATTCGATGTCTGACTCGAACACGGAACCGTCGTCGTCCATGAAGGCGCCGTTCCACACGAGGGCGTCGTCGCAGCCGATCCGCTCAGGTCCGAGGGCCAGCGAGTCGAACCGGATCTCCATCGACTTGGTGGACCCCTCACCTTCCTTGCCGTAATAGAAGTCCAGCCAGAACATCTCGACGTCGAGGAAACTCTCGCTCGCCCGGCGCCATTTGAAGTCGGACCGCGAGTAGGCGAGTTCTCCGTCGACCCAGCCCTCGAGGATGCCGTCGTTCATGCCGGGCGTGTTGAGGTCGATTCGCCCTTCGACGCAGTACCACTGGCCGTGATCGAGCAAGGCCACGTCGTCGTCCCATGTGATGATCTCTCCGCGGTCGGATGGGCCGTCGAGGTGATAGGTGTAGAACCCGATGAGAGTCTCGTCCGATGGTCCGTCCTGGTAGAGGCCGGTGTCGGTCTTGTAGTCCCGAGAGAACAACATCCGGGCGGACCAGCACGGCTCGGCCTCGGTGGACACCCGCAGCCCGAGGCAGTTGTAAGTGTGGAGGTTGGCCGGGCCAGGCAGCTTGCCGCGGTAGGGAGGCTCGATGTAGAAGCCGGTCGGGAACTGGAGGTAATAGCGCCAATACATTTCCTCTGGCTGGGCCAGGCCGTGATCCTCGAAGTTCCAGCGACCCGACGCGCCCCAGTTGGCTCCCGATGGGATCGTTGCTCTGGCACCGGCGCCGACATGTCCATTGGACGTGGTCTCCAGTGGACGGATGATGCTGGTCATGAGCCCGTCCACGCCGTTCTCGAAGTCCTCGTCGAGCCACGGATCGGCGGCGGCACCGGCGGTGAGAGGCACCGAGAGAACGAGGATTGCGGTCAGGGCAAACAAGAGCGAACGGCGCGACAGCATGGACTCCCCCTATTGAGGCTTTCAACCTACATCGGCCACGAATCTATGTCGCTGGAGCGGATCAGCCGGCGATCCATCCTCCCAGCACCATCAACGACCCGGCACCGGCAGCGACGACTCCGGCGACCCGCAGCGGCAGCACTCCCCACCGGGTGAGCGACGTCACCTTGCGGTCGACCTCGCCGGTCCGTTTGGAGAGGCGTTCGATGACGGCGCCAACTCGGGGCGCCAATCCATCCACCGGAGCGACGATCACCGGGACGAGCCGATCGACCACTCTGGCGACGACTCCCTCCACGAGAGGCCGGGCCACGCCCCGCAACAGCACGAACCTCCTCGAGACCGCCGCCGCCACCACGGGAACCGCCCCGACCATCACGAGGCCGCGGACGAGTTGTTCGGCGGAGGCGCCCAGCCTGTCGAGTTCACCGGCGGACTGGGACGCCACAGAGCCGGCGAGCTGGAGCGAGGCGCCGACGTGTTCAGGGATTCGTTTGGCGAGCCGCCGAGCCATCACCCAGGCGGCGACACCGAGCCCCAACCAGGCCGCCCCGATGGATGCGACCAGCGCCGGAATCCCTTCCAACCCGGTGAGGAACCCGGCGAGCATGATCACGGTTGCCGTGCCGAGTCCTATCCCGAGCGACGATATGAGGTCGGGCCGGCCCTTGCCGCCGGTGGTGATCGAGTCGACTTTGTCGAGCATCTCGGTCCGTCGGAACCGGACGAAGTCGACTCCCGTTTCCCGTATGAGGTCTCTGCGTGCTCGTTGGACGATCGCCACGCATTCATGATCGCAGGTGGAGTGCCTACGCTCCCCGCATGCCAAGAGCTCGTACGAATCTCTTTTCAGAGGCGCGATTGGAGGTCCCGGAGTCGCTGGGGGTTCCCGAACGCGCGCTCGTGATCGCCGCACATCCCGACGACGCCGAGTTCGGCGCCGGTGGCACCCTCGCCAAGTGGGCGGATGGGGGGTGCGAAGTCTCGCTTCTCATCGCCACCGACGGGTCGAAGGGGAGCTGGAACGACGACGAGGACCAGGCTCACCTGGTGGCTCGACGGAGGGAGGAGGCACACGCCGCGGCCGATGTGTTGGGCGCCACGGGGGAAGTCGTGTTCCTCGATCACGTCGACGGTGAGCTGATCCACTCGATGGCCCTGCGCGAGGAGATCGCCTTGTGGATCCGGCGTCTGCGCCCGAATGTGGTGCTGAGCTGGGACCCGTGGCGGCGCTACATGCTCCACCCCGACCACCGGGAGATCGGTTGGGGAGCGATCGACGGGGTGGTGGCAGCCCGGGACCATCTGTTCTTTCCCCACCAGCTCACGGACGGGCTCGCCAAACACCGGCCCGACGCCATCCTGCTGTTCTCTGCCGACGAGGCCGATTACTGGGAGGACATCTCGGCAACCTTCGACCGCAAGATCGAGGCGCTGTTGTGCCACTCGTCCCAGACCCAGACCACGATGCAGGACGCGCTCACCAACTCCGAGCAGCGGACTGTGTTCGAACAGCGGATCCGGGAATGGTGCAGGTCGATGGGCGAACCAGCCGGCCTCGCCCTGGCCGAAGCGTTCAAGTTGCTCCGCCCCTGAATCGCCAAGCAACAAGCAACAAGCAACAAGCGCCGGAGGGGGTGGTGGCGCGAAGGGGGGCGAGGAAGCGAGGAAGCGAGGAAGCGAGGAAGCGAGGAAGCGAGGTACCAAGTAGGGCCCGAGCGAAGCGAGGGCCACCGAATCTCCCCCCTCCCGGCTCCGCCGGACTCCCCCCGCTGGGGGGAGAAACAGAACCCACAACACGACGCCGCCACCGAGTTTCCTCCCCCAGCGGGGGAGGTGC
>JAOUGY010000293.1 GCA_029865445.1 Acidimicrobiia bacterium
AGGTCGTGGTCGACGGCAAACCCGTGGATCTGACGGCGAAGGAGTTCGATCTCTTGGCGTTCATGGCCTCCCATCCCAAACAGGTGTTCAGCCGGGGACAGCTCCTGGAGCAGGTGTGGGACAGCTCGGCAGAGTGGCAGGATCCCGCCACCGTGACGGTTCACGTTCGGCGAGTACGTCACAAGATCGAGACCGATCCCACCAGCCCCCGCTGGTTACAAACGGCATGGGGCGTGGGATACCGGTTCCAGCCATGAAACGGCTTCTGGCGATCCTCGTTCCGGTGCTGGTGGCCGGCGTCCTGGGAACCGAACTGGCCATGGATCTCGACTCGCGAGCCCGCACGCAGACGTACACGATCTACGCGGTCGCCGCCGGCCTGACCGTCGGTGCGTACTGGGTGGCGTCGAGAATCACCCCCCGGGCGAAAAGGCTGTCGAGCGTGATCCAACTCATGGGAATCGCCACGGTTCTCGTGGCGGCCGTCGCCGTGGTCATGGCCGCAGGATCGATGTTCTTCAACACCCATGACCGGGACGTGCTGCTCATCGTTCTCGGGATGGGAGTGGCCCTCGCGGTAGCACTCGCCTGGATGATCGGGAGTTCGGTGGGCGAAGATCTAGAACGGATCGGTGACACCGCCCGGGCTGTCGCCGACGGTGACCTGCGAGCGAGGACGGGCGTAGTCAGGCGCGACGAAGTCGGGGCGGTCGCCACAGCCTTCGATGAGATGGTGAGCCGGCTGGAGGCATCGGAGTCGGAGCGCAAGATCCTCATCGCCGCCGTGGGGCACGACCTGCGGACCCCGCTGGCCTCGCTCCGCGCGGCCATCGAAGCGATCGAGGACGGCCTGGCGCCGGACCCGACCGCGTACCTGAGCGGAATGGGCAAGGACGTCGAGCACCTCGGCAGGCTCGTCGAGGACCTCTTCGCCTATGCCCGTATCGAATCGGGGCGGTACGAGCCGACCGTCGAACGGCTCGATCTCAGAGAACTCGTCGACGAGACGGTCGAGGTCTGTTCTCCGATAGCGGCGCTCCGTGGCGTCACACTTCGTGTGGAGGAGTCCGGGCCTGTCGAGGCAGACGTCGACGCGGCGGGCATGGGGAGGGTGCTCCGCAATCTCGTGGAGAATGGTGTCCGGCACAGCCCACAGGGGTCGGCTGTGACGGTGCGCATGGAACCCCGAGGGTTCGTTGTGATCGACCAGGGCGACGGTTTTCCGCCTGAGTTCAAAGAACACGCCTTCGAACATTTCACGCGTGCAGACCCTGCTCGGTCGGGCGGTGGTGCTGGGCTGGGTCTGGCCATCGCCCGTGGCATCGTCGAGGCCCACGGTGGCGCCATCACGATCGTCGACGAACCGGGCGGCCGGGTTCGCGTCAGCCTGTGAGACTCCCGGGCGGCGCGGCCGGCCGGATACGAGCAACGAAGACGCCCGCCAATCCCACCATCGCCGCCATCGCGTAGAAGAGCACGGGCCCCCCGGAGAGGCTCGGCCGAATCGGTTCGGTGACCAAGCGCACGAGCGCAACACCCGCGACCGTGACGCTGGAAGCGAACCATGGGCGTTCGGTGAGCTTGGAAACGACGAGCGCGACCACCGCCATGCCCAGGGCCGCATACAACTCGACAGGGTGACGGGTCACGCTCGAACCTTCGATCCCGTATGCCCACGGCAGGTCGGACACGGCCCCCAAGCAGGTGCCCCGCCACAGGCATCCGGCATGCCAGCCGCCCAGCCCGGCCGCAGCGATTGGAGCTACGGCGTCGATGATCTGTGGGAGGCGGCTTCGAGTCATCCAGAGGAGGGCGAGGACCGCCGTGACCGATGCAACACGGGTGTCCACCCCCGCTCGAACGAGGATGATCTGGCCTGGGTTGGCGAACGGGTTCACCCCGTCGATGACCATCGCCGCCACTCTGCCCGCGAACATGCCGATGACTGCGGCACCGATGAGGACGTCTACGGGCCTCTCGATCCCCGCGATTCGGCCTGACCGGCCCAGGAGAAGTGACGTCGCTCCCATCGTCGCCACCGCCGTCAGGACGGCGAACAGGAGCGTGAACTCCATCAGCCAGAGGTGGCCTGGATCAGTTCGTCCAGCGCGAGCGCCAGCTGGCCTTCGTCGATGATTCCGAAGTGGGTGTCGACAAGCGCTCCACCGGGAGCCACGAAGTAGGTGATCGGGACACCCTGGCCTCCGAGCACGCCCCGGATGCCGGCGTTGACATCGAATAGGTTCTCGTAGGGGATCGCGAACTCGGCGAGGAACTCGGCCGCTCCCTCCTGGGTGTCCTGGATGTCGATCCCGATGAAGTCGATCCGGTCGGAGAACTCGGCATGGGCGGCAGTGAAGAGCGGCGCCTCGGACCGGCACGGAAGACACCACGACGCCCAGACGTTCACGACGGTGGGGCGCTCGGATGCTTCGAGGCGGTTCGTGAACTCCCCGGCATCGAAGAGCGGCAGGTCACCTCCGGACGCCACCGGCTGCGCCGCTCCGCAAGCCGACGCGAGGACGGTGAGCAAGATCAGCAGCTTTCTCACGTGACGATTGTGCCATGACCGGGCATGTACTCCCGCGGAGCACTAGCTTCGTAGCCATGACTGCCATCAGCCGTTTTCCCATCGGAGACCTCGCCGACCTCCCTTCAGACATTCGTGAACGAATCGAACCAATCGCCGAACGATCCGGATTCGTCCCCAACATATTCGTTGGTCTGATACACCGGCCCGCGGAACTCAGGGCGTTCCTCGACTTTCACGATGCACTGATGGAGCGCGACTCGGGTCTGTCCAAAGCCGAGCGCGAGATGATCGTGGTCGCCACGAGCGCGGCCAACGACTGCCTCTACTGCGTGGTTGCTCATGGGGCGATCCTGCGAGTCAGAGCAAAAGACGCCCAGATCTCCGACCGGATCGTCGCCAACTGGCGGTCTGCACCCGTCACGGCACGCCAGAAGTCGATGCTCGCCTTTGCGGTCAAGCTCGCGCGAGCCCCGGAGGAACTCGACGATCACGATTTCACGGCATTGCGTTCGCACGGCTTCACAGAAGACGACATCTGGGACATCGGCTCCATCACGGCGCTCTTTGCTCTCTCGAATCGGATGGCGCATCTCATGGACCTCCAGCCGAACGACGAGTTCTTCGCATTGGGCAGGGCGCCGCGTTCATGAGGCCGATGACGGAGGCCGAGGCGCGCGACTTTCTGGCCCACGGCACGCGCACGGGAAAGCTCGCCACGGTGCGGGCCGACGGTCGGCCGCATGTGGCGCCGATCTGGTTCGTGCTCGACGGCGGGGACCTCGTCTTCACCACCTGGCATGAGTCGGTGAAGGCCAGGAACCTGGACCGGGAGCGCCGGGCGGCGCTCTCGGTGGATCTCGAGAGTCCGCCGTTTGCGTTCGTGGTCGTCGAAGGTCCCGTGACGATCTCCGAGGACCCAGGTGAGTTGCTTCACTTCGCCACGCGCATCGGCAGTCGTTACATGGGGACCGAGCGAGCGGCCGAGTTCGGCCGCCGCAACGCCGTGGACGGGGAGTGGTTGATCCGCCTCGGGATGACGAAGCTGACCGGCGCCGACGACGTGTCGGGGTGATCGGGATCTGTCACCACGCCGGAGGTTTCGTCCCACTCTTCCTGGGCGAGTTCCCACTCGGCGTACGCCTCGGCGCAGCGGTCCGAGCAGAACTCGGATCCCGCCATTCTGAACCCGCCATCCCACAGGCACGCTCGGTACGTTCGCCGGAGCCATGCCGGGTCGAAGATCTCAGGGACAGCGGATCATCATGATCACCTCAGGAACGACTCTACGCCTCGTCGACGACAGGTGAAGGGTCTTTGGCCCGTCTCCACAGGATGCCGGTGATTCCCAGCAGGAACGCGCCGGCGGCGACCCAGCCGTTTCGGCTCAGACCGAGGAACCGGAAGGTGGTGTCGGTGCGGATCAACTCGAGCAGGAATCGCATCAGGCCGTACCCTGCGAAGTACACGGCGATGAGCCTGCCCCGGAGCGCCGGCACCCGCCGGCCCAACCACACGATCATCCCCGCCAGAGCGAAGTTCCACAGCGACTCGTAGAGGAACGTTGGATGAAAGGTCGATGCCGTTGCATAGGCATCGGGTCGGTGGGCGGGGTCGATTTCGAGACCCCACGGGAGATCGGTTGGGGTTCCGAACAGCTCCTGGTTGAAGTAGTTGCCCCAGCGGCCGACCGCCTGAGCGAGTGGGACTCCTGCGGCCAGGCCGTCGAGAAACGCCGGCAGGTCACCCCCCCAGCGTCGGATGAGGTACCACACCGTGATGGCGCCCACGGTCAGCCCACCGAACAGTGCCAGGCCTCCCTCCCAGATCGCGATCACCTTCCACCACTCACCTCGGAACCGGTCGAGGTGGGTGCTCACGTAGGCCGCCCTCGCCCCCAGGAATCCGAAGATCACCATCCGGGTGAGAACCCGATCGGCGAGATCGGGGTCGCCGCCTGCCGCCCGATACCGATTCACGGTCAGTCGCCATCCCAGGGCGACCCCGACAGCGATCGCGATTCCGTAGAAGGTGACTCTCAGGGGTCCGATGTGGAACGAGTTGATCGGGGGGGATGGGATGGAAAGCAAGATCATTGGCGACACCACGGGACGGAGTACTGCGGACCGTAGCGGCTTCGTTTGCTTGTGAATGCGTTCAGCCGGCCCGGTCCGCCAGGACATCGAAGACCGCCCCGGGTTCGATCCCTCGCTCGGCCATCAACACCAGGAGGTCATAGACCAGAT
>JAOUGY010000294.1 GCA_029865445.1 Acidimicrobiia bacterium
AAACTGCGTGCGCCGGATTCACGGCCTCGAATACGGATGGAGCGTCTCCGAGGTGAATGGCTCCCAACACGGCCAGAGTGATGAACCACACCACCATCACAGGACCGAACACCTTCCCCACCGTGCCGGTTCCCCGGCGTTGCACTGCGAACAGCCCGACCAATATCACCACCGCACCCGGCAGCACGATCGGCTCGAGCGACGGCGCGATGATCTTCAATCCCTCAACAGCCGACAGCACCGAGATAGCCGGCGTGATGGCTCCATCCCCATACAGCAGAGCCGTCCCGAACAGCCCCAGCAGCAGGAGGACCCGCGCTCCCCGTGACCGCGGAGTGGAGGGCACGATCAGTGAGGTCAAAGCGAGAATCCCGCCCTCCCCCCGGGAATCGGCACGCATCACGAAGACCACGTACTTCACTGTGATCACGATGACGAGGGACCAGAAGATGAGCGACAAGACGCCGAGAATCGCTTCGGGCTCCACCGCGATCCGATGCTCCTCCGCGAATGCCTCTCTCATCGCGTAGAGGGGCGAAGTGCCAATGTCACCGTAGACCACGCCGAGGGCCGCCAGTGCAAGCGGCAGCGTGCGAGTGGATTGATGTGAGGACGTGATGCACCTGGGCGACGTTGAGCCGACCACCATCGTAGCGGACCTCTCGACCTGTTTTTCCTCGCCATCGACATGATTTCAGCGGGAGAAAAACTCCCCCGAGGGCGAGCCCGAGCGGGTGCATCTAGGCTCGGCAGGTGCCTGCCGGATCCACGCTCGCCCTCTTCATAGCCTCCTCCTATGCGCTGGCGATCGTGCCAGGACCTGCGGTGTTGTACATCCTGAATCGGAGCCTGTCGCGAGGGCGGGCGACGGGCGTCTATTCGGCACTCGGGATCGCCGCCGGAGGACTCGCACATGTGCTGGCTGCCGCGGCAGGACTCTCGGCCATCGTGACATCGTCGGCCGTGGCGTTCACCGCCATCAAGTACGCAGGAGCGGGGTACCTGGCCTACTTGGCCTACAAGGCTCTCCGATCAGGCGATCTCACGCTGACGCCGGTGAGCGGATCAAACCGGAGGGCGTTCGCGCAAGGGATCGTCGTGAACATCCTGAACCCGAAGACGGCCCTGTTCTTCCTCTCGTTCTTCCCCCAGTTCGTCGACCCGGCCCGCGGACCGGTACTGACCCAGATGCTCGGCCTGGGTGTCGTTTTCGTGACCGCTGCCCTCAGTTCCGACATCCTGTACGCCCTGGGGGCCGCCTGGATCCGCGACAGACTGGCGACCAGCCGGCGAGCGAGGATTGCCCACCGCTACGTGACCGCCGGCATCTTTCTCGGATTGTCGGCCACGGCCGCACTCGAGTGACAAAAGACTTGCCGTCCAGGCGAATCGAACGTATGTTCCCTGGATGGCCTCAGACGATCTCCTCCACCAACTCGAGGTCTACCGCGCCCGGTACGCGGGGTGGACGATTCCCCCCGAAGTCGAACAGCTGGAACTGGCCATGGGCCGGCGGCGCCACAAGGTCGCGACACTCGAAGCCAGGGTGAGCGAACTCGAGGCCGAGATCACCTCCCTCCAATCCGAACTCGTGGGTATCGAGCGAGGATACGAGGCACTCATCTCGGATGCGATCGACCGGCTTCGGACCGAACGGCACGAGGGCTGGTCCCCGATGGCGGTCGTCGGCTACCGGCTGTGGGCCATACGCGACGACGGCCTGTACGGCGCACGGGAACGCTGGCAGAGCGCGGCCATGGTCGCCTCGTGCCGGCGTGGTGGAACAGACCTTCCCCATTCGGACGGCCGCTGCGGCAGGCTCGGATGCGGTGTCTATGCCGTCAAAGACCTCCAGGCGTTGCTGGCAGGACACACCGACCCGGACTCGCGTGGATTCGTGGCGGGAAGAGTGGAGCTCTCCGGAAAGGTCGTCGAACACGAGCACGGGTACCGGGCGGAACGAGCCGAGGTGGTATCGGCAGTGGCCGTCGGCGCCGAGACGGTGGCGGTTGCACGTACGCCCAATGCGGTCGAAGCGCTGTTTCAGACCACCGAAGAATTCATGACGACCAACGGATCGCCCATCCAGGGACCCGTCTGGGCGACGCTCGTGACCACACTGATCGAAAGGACGACGGCATGGACATCGGAAAACAGACCCGCGTGATCATCGTGGAGAAAGAACCCGTGGCACCCCGGCCGGTGCCCGAACCTCAGAAGGAGCACCAGCGATGACCCATCCGCTGGTCGACCAGATCCGGTTCGCCCGATCCGAGTTCAAGAGGGGACTCGACGGGGTGACCGACACAGATGGGCGGGAGCGGGTCGGCCCTGCCAACTCGATCTCATGGACCATTGGACATCTCGCGTGGCAGGAGCAGCGGTATTGGCTCCAGCGGCTTCATGGGGTCACGCTGGTTCCCGAACTCGACCAGGAGTATTGCTTCGGATGCCCTCCGTCGACGCCTCCCCTGGACCGGTCGTGGCAGCAGTGGGAAGCGGTGGTCGCTGCGGTCGACCCACATCTCGACGAACTGACGGGTGACGTCTTCCAAACCGAGGCCGTGGTCGACGGGCGCTCCCTCGCCCCCAATTGGGGTTCGCTGGCGTTGCGGGTGATCTACCACTATTGGTTCCATCTCGGAGAGACCCAGGGGATCCGACAGGCGTTGGGTCACGGAAATCTGCCGCAGTTCGTCGGCGACATCGATGGTCAGGCACCGTATCGCGCTTGACCGCCCGTAGGATGGTCGCATGTTGACGCCCGAGGAGTACCTCGCGTTCGTGCAGAGGGCATTGGACGGAATGATCCGGATCGTCGAGGAACTCGGCGACGATCTCGCCAACACGGTCCCGGCGATTCCTGGCGCCAACAGTCCCTACGCAACCCTGCATCATTGCCTCGGAGTGATGGAGTATTGGGGCGGTCACCTCGTCTCCGGTCGTCCGTCAACGCGAGATCGGGAAAGCGAATTCACTGCCGCCGGGACCGTCACCGGACTCGTGGCGCGGACGCGCGATGCCCAATCCACCCTCGCCGAGGACCTTCGAAGAGCCGACCCCCGGGCAGAGCTGCCCGTCCAACCGCCCGCCTCGTTCCTGGGCCCTGACTTCGAGCTGACCGTTGGCGGAACCTTCCTCCACATCTACGAGGAACTTGCCCAACACCACGGCCAGATGGAGGTCGCCGCCGACCTGCTCAGCCCGCGATGAACGAGTGGTTCGACCCCGACATCGGATGGCTCCGCACGAAGCCCGGCATCAAATGGGCAATCGCCGCCGACAACGAGGTGGCGGCCTGGGTTGCCGACATGGACTTCCGCCCGCCCCCGGTGGTGATCGACTCCATGCGTGAGGCCGTAGAGGGCGGCGATTTCGGATACCCCGACCTGAGACGCGGATCGCGGCTCGCCCCCGCGTTCGTCGAGCGATGGCGACGGCATGGCGCCGATCTGGACCCGAGCCGTATCCGCGAGTTCGACGATGTTCTCAACGCAATCCAGGCCGTATTGCACGTCACCCTCGATCGCGGCTCGACGGTCGCCGTACACACGCCCACCTACCCACCCTTCCTCCACACCATCGAACGACACGGCTACCGGATTGCCCCGATCCCCTTCCGGCGAACGGTCGACCGGTGGGAGTTCGACATCGAGGAAGCAGCCTCCACGGTCGCCCAATCGGATGCACTGATTCTCGTCAACCCGCACAATCCCACAGGGCGAGTGCTACGACCGGACGAGCTCGGACCCCTGGTCGATGCAGCCTCCGCGTCGGGGACTTTGATCGTCTCGGACGAGGTGCACGCCGACCTGATCTACGAGGGCCACCGCCATCATCCCGTGGCCACACTCACCGACTCGGCGGTGACGGTGACATCGGCGACCAAGTCGTTCAATCTGGCCGGAATCCGGTGCGCCGTCGCTCACGTCGGGGACGGGAAGGTCTGGGATGGGCTCGCTTCGCTCCCGGAGCATCTGTTTGGAGCCGTGTCCAACCTGGGCGTGGCCGCCACGTTGGCTGCCTGGTCGCCTGAGGCAGATGCCTGGCTCGACGGCCTCATGACCGTGCTCGCGGCCAACAGAGCACGCCTCACATCGGCGCTGCCACGTCGAATGGCGCAGCCCGAAGCGACCTACCTCGGGTGGGTGAACCTCCCCGAGTTGGGAGATGACCCGGCCGCCGTGATTCGAGCTCGCACGGGACTCGTCTTGACCTCGGGTCCCGATTTTGGCCATGCGGGCCGCGGATACGCCCGAGTCAACTTCGCCACTGGCGACGCCATCCTCGATCAGGTGGTCGACCGGCTGCTGAGCGCTATCGGGTGAGCGTGATGATTCCCGCGACGCGGGTCAGCCCGTTGCGAGCCATTCCGCGGAACGTGGGGCGGCGGGGTCGATCCCACCAAGTGTTCTTGTGTCTCATGACTGCACAGAGCCCTCCGGCACCTGCCTGATACACGGATCAGCCGATCCGAAACCAATGCCGGAGTCTGTCACGGTTGGCACGCACGTCGTCGAGGATCGCCAGTATCTCGTCACAAGTCACCCCGTGGGCTGCCAGCTTGGGTGGAAGTTCTGACTTGGGATTGGCCGACGGGTCAAACCCCACCAGCGGAAACACGGGGCCCGGTTTGTGGTTTCGAATCGTGACCGGAGTCATCGGAACGGCAAGATACCAGTCACCAGTCACCAGTCACCAGTCACCAGTCACCAGTCACCAGTCACCAGTCACCAGTCACCAGTCACCAGTCACCAGTCACCAGTCACCAGTCA
>JAOUGY010000295.1 GCA_029865445.1 Acidimicrobiia bacterium
GATCGTCGGAGGGCATCACAAGGCAGAACGGCCGATGTGTGCGAGCTTGTCCGGATTGATCACCGATCTGACGCCGAGCACCGCCGAGTCGACGATCTCGAGAGCCATGACGCCGTACACCGTCCCTTCGAGCTCCAGCAACAACGCGGGAGCACCATTGGCGAGAACTGGGCGCCCGGTGGCGCCCATGTCCAGTCCACGGCGCGCGATGCCAACGAGAAACGCGGCGATCTTACGGGGACCGATGATCGGGTGGCGGGCCGCCCGCCGCTCGGCGCCACCGTCAGACCACAGGATGGCGTCCGCCGCCAGCAACTCGACGAGCGAGCCGATGTCACCCGTGGCCATTGCCACCGTGAACGCGGAGAGGACATCCATGTCGGGCGTTGCCGGCGGCTTCCGCGTTGGGTCTCCGACGTGGTCTCGGGCGCGGACCGCGATCTGACGACAAGCTGAAGGCGACTTCTCCACGACGTCGGCGATCTCGGCGTAGTCGAAGTCGAAGATCTCCCGAAGCAGGAACACCGCTCGCTCCACCGGGTTCAGACGTTCGAGCGTCGCCAGCAGCGCCAACGACAGCGATTCGGCTTCCACCACGACGTCCGCCGGGTCCGAGTCGACCTCCCGCACCAGGGGTTCCGGGAGCCATGGCCCGACATACGTCTCCCGGCGGTATCGAGCCGACCGCAGGCGGTCGATGGCCAGCCGGGTGACGACCGTCGTCAGGTACGCACCAGGTTCTCGTATTGCCGCTCGGTCGGTTCCGTTCCACCGGAACCACGCTTCTTGGACGATGTCCTCGGCGTCCATGATGCTTCCGACCATCCCGTAGGCGATGGCGAGCAACCTCGGCCTGTGAACCTCGAATATCTCTGTCACACGGTCACCGCCGGCACTCTCGGGTGTGTCTCGGGCCTCACCGTCGTACGGAGGAGGAACACGAACCAAGCCTCGTACGCCACTAGCAAAGCCAGGTTCACCGGCCCATGCCAGCCCGGCTCCGTCCCTCCCACGTCGATGAGGTGATTGATCACGTGGAGCCCGTTCTGGAACACTGCCAGGCCGGCGACTGGGAGCCGCCATCTCGGGCGGGCGGCCGCCATCCACAACGCAGCGGCCATCGGTGCTGCGAACGTGGCGGTGTCACGGATGAAGTGTCGATTGAAGGCCCCATAGGCAGCGAAGTCCGAGTGGAACACCGCAGGTGCCGCCAGCATCACCAGCACCGTGAGACCCAAGACCATGCCCGCCCAGCGAAAGCCCCGGGCGATGCGGGGGAGCGTGGGAGGCCGGTCGTCGAGGTACTCCCGGTATGTGCCGCCTTGTCGGTTCGAAGTGTGGTGAATGCCGTCCCGGAACGCCCGAACAACCCTGCCCCCGATCGGCACACCGATCACTGGTGTCCGGCGCCCGTTGGCGTGCACATGGTTTCGCGCCATCTCGAGCAGGTCCAGGGTCTCTGGGCCGCCCATGTCGTCGACCCTGCCCGCTGGTGGCCGGGTGGCAAGATCCACCACCCGAGATGCGACGAGTCGTTCATCGATCGATTGGATCTCGATTCCGGTCGGGAAGGCCACGAATCCGAAACTCCCCATCGCATCGGCGAAGCGGGGGATCAGCGAGTGGAACTGGGTGGCGCGGAGGATCGTGTGCGGCACGCCCGACTCCTCGATCACCTTCTCGGCCGCATACTTGGCCCGATAGTACGGGTATGGGTGGTGATCCACGCCCACGATCGATACGTACGCGAGGTGCCCGACGCCTGCGGCGAGGGCGGCCTCAACCAGATGCCGGGCACCGGTCACGTCTCGTTCGGGCCGCATGGGATCGGAGGCGAGGTGGACGACGACATCGAACCCGTCGAGGTCGATCGGTTCATCCAGGTCGTAACGGACGTCACACTCGTCCCTCGGTGTCCGGGTTCCAACGCCGACGTCGTGGCCGGCGCCGGTGAGCGCGGCAACGACCAGCTTTCCGAGCGTCCCCCGTCCCCCCGTCACGAGTACCCGCATCTGTGCTCCTTTCGGTTTGTTGCTCTCATGACGAGGCGGCCGGCTCGGTTGTGACATGCCGGTGGTCTTAGGATTGGGCGTAATCGATGGAGAGAGGCGGAATGGATGTGATCCTGATCATTGGCCGGGTGCTCTATGCGCTCATCTTCTTGGGGTCGGGGATCGGTGGACACTTCATGCAGACCGCCGGGACCGCCGGCTACGCACAGAGCCGTGGTCTCAAGAACGCCGAATCGCTGGTTCGAATCAGCGGTGTCGGTCTCGTGGCGATCGCAATAGGTATCGCATTGGGTGTGTGGATCGATGTCGCAGCCCTCGGAGCGATCGCCTACCTGCTCATCACGAACGTGCTGATCCATCACTTCTGGTCTGACTCGGACATGCTCCAGCAGTTGGAGATGACCAACTTCATGAAGAACCTGTCGATGGTCGGCGGCGCACTCGTCATCTTCGCTCTCGCCGATCAGATGGGCCCGATGCTCACCGATCCGCTGTTCTGATCAGACGTTCTCGCCGAAGTCCTTGGAAATCGGCGGGAACCGGCCATCATGTGTGCTCATGGCCGTGTTTTTCGGCGAGATGCAGACCAAGTCGGATACGAGTCGCATGAAGGCGGTCGTCACCGTCGAGAACGGCCGCGTTCGTCTGGCTTCGGGCACCGCCGAATTGGGTGAGTGGCCACTGCACACCGTCCGGTTCGAGGAGTACACCGACAAGAGCTTCCTGATGGCCGTCGAGGACGAGGAACTGATTCTCTTCCTAGACGAGCTCGATCGTTTCCGGAGCGAGGTCGGCCGGTATATCAAGAAGTCCGGTGACGAACGGCGCCGGCCGACGCACCCAGCGTTCCGCAAGAAGGACGAGGAACCCACCCAGACGCTGGGCGAGGAGATCAAAGAGGACGTGAGTCGTGAGGTGGCGTCCATCACCGAAGAGGCCCGTGATCTCATCGACAAGATCCCCCGCGGGACGCCACTCCTCGTCGGAGCCGGTGTGTTCCTGTTGCTCCTGATCTTCCTCCCGCAGGTGATCGCCATCATCACCCTGGTGGGAGGAACAGTGGCGCTTCTCGCCGGTGGTTTTGCCTACGCCGACAGCGGATTTGCGCTCCGACTGCCATGGGACCTCACACCCACCAAGCTGGTGGCGGCGGGGGCGCTCCTGCTGGCGGTGGGGATCGTCGTCTTCACGATCCGCTGACTACGCGGCGCCGGCCGCGACCGTCAAGTCGAACGTGAGTTCCGCGTCCGCCATCACATAGGGAGCCATAAAGTGCCAGAGGTCGAAGATGGGGGCACGACCGAGTGGCGGAGCCGGCTCGCAGCCGACGACCAGATGGTCGTTGGCGAGGAGGGCTTCGATGGTGTCGCGAATCGAGTGAGACGTGGCGAGGATGGCGTCGTCGACGGAGTCGCCGATGGCTGCGCGTCCTTCGATCTCGCCTCCGGCCAGGTCGCCTCGCGACATCCGCAGTGATCCGCAGTAGGTGTCCCCGATCACTCGAATGGTCCCGCTCCACTGCTGGGCCGATCGGTCGAGGAGTTGGGCGATGAGGGCGTTCGAATCGGTTGTCATGTCGTGTCTCCGTGTGATGTCGATGTTCATGTGATCGGCCCACGATCAATCGACAGAGAGATACATCCCCACCTCGCCTGGAGTGACTAGACACGCCCTGCCCAGCGATCTCTTGGTCGACATTCGACATCCGGGGGTTTACCGTTTCACATGCGGCGCTTGGTGTCGGGAGGGGAATGCCGGACAGGGTGCTCGGGGGTGGACGAGTGCAATCTGGAGGGCGAGTTGGGCGCCGAGTCGATCAGCGTGTTGGTCTGCGACCCCCACCGGGATGGTGGGCTGCAGTCCTGTTTTCGAGGCGCCGGGTGGCGAGCGCGGGTAGTCGAGGACATCGGGCTCGTTGCAGCGGCGCTCGACGAAGAGCCGTTTGCCCTGATCGTCGCCGAGCTCGTTCCGGTCGATATCCACTCTCGTGTCGTGGTCGGCGACCTGTCCGCGCTGGGTGTTCCTCTCATCGTGGTCACCGATGACGAGTCGGTTGCCGACGTGTTGGAGTGGGGTGCGACCGATGGTGTTCGCCGGCCGATCTCCAAACGGGAGCTGACTGCCCGAGCCCGGTTGCGCGTCAAAGGATCGCCGGTCGTCGCCGGACCGATCCGACGGGGCAGGCTGTCGCTGGACTCCGGAGTCGGCGGCGCTCATCTCGACGGCCGGGACCTCGGGTTGGCCCCGATGGAGTTCCGGCTGCTGATGACGCTGGTTGCCGCAGAAGGACGGCCGGTGTCGAGAGAGCAGCTGTTGCGGGAGGTGTGGGGTTCGTGCCCGCAGTGGCAGGACCCGGCCACCGTCACCGAACACGTTCACAGGTTGCGCACGAAACTCGAGGACGACCCCCACCAACCTCGCTGGATCCTCACCGTGAGATCGCATGGCTACCGCTTCGTCGACCCCCAGAGTTGATCTGTTGTTGATGACCGATCGCAGACTGGGCGGGCGACGCGCGGATACTCTGGACGGTAGGAGCTTTCCGGCCGGGGTTGAGATCGGGGGAAGTCCACGTGGCCGCGTTCCGGACGTTCCTCGTCGACATGGCGAGCCGCCATACCGACGGTACATCTGAGGGCGGGGGATGTTGGGAGGGACCGCCATGTGGGGCAGATGGAAGAATCGCCGGACGACCGGCGTCGTTCTCGCAATCGCAGTTGCAGGCGCCACCTTATTGGGAGGAGCGCTGCCGGCGGCAGC
>JAOUGY010000032.1 GCA_029865445.1 Acidimicrobiia bacterium
CGGCCAAGACGGAGCGCTCGTCGTTGCTCCAAGCCACCTTCCGGGCCGGGGTTCCGTCCGAAAGGTGCCGAACCAGTCTCTCGACCGTGTCGCGCTCACCGGCAACGGTCTTGTCGCCGGTGCGAGCGGCTCGGGTGAGGCGGTCGAGGCGGCGCTCCGCCAGGGCGAGGTCCGCCAGAACGAGCTCCAACTCGATCGTCTCCGCATCGCGCCTCGGGTCGATGGACCCATCGACGTGCGTCACCTCGCCCTCGAAGCAACGCACGACCTCGAGGATGGCATCCACCGACCGGATGTGTCCGAGGAACTGATTCCCGAGCCCCTCACCTTCGGAGGCGCCGCGCACCAAGCCGGCGATGTCGAGGATCTCGACGGTCGCAGGAATGACCTTCTCCGTTGCGATGACGGTGTTGATCTCCGCCAGCCGCGCGTCCGGAACGGGGACAACGCCCACGTTGGGTTCGATCGTTGCGAAGGGATAGTTGGCCGCTTCCACGGATGCGGCGGTCAGGGCATTGAAGAGGGTGCTCTTCCCCACGTTGGGGAGACCCACGATGCCGGCTTGCAGGGACACGATTCCTCCGGTGGGCGGTTCAGCGGCCGCCGGAGAGTAGCGAGCCGCTACGCCTGCCCTGCAATCGCCTCGCCCGTCGTCACCCTGCGCTGCGTGGCCGAGATCGGAGCGCGGCAGATCCGAACAGATCGCGCGTTGGCGAGAACTTCCGACGCAGCCGCACGTGGCTAGCCTGCCCGCCATGAACGTGGCAGTGATCGGAGCCGGCTCGTGGGGCACCACGGTCGCGTCGTTGGCGGCGCGGGCGAACTCAACGGTCCTGTGGGCGCGACGGAACGATTTGTGCACGGCCATCAACGCCACGTCGGAGAACGCCGACTACCTCCCCGGATTCCGACTCCCCTACACCGTTCGGGCGGTGGCAGCTTTGGAGGAGGCCGTCCGTGGGGCGGATCTCGTTGTGATGGGAGTTCCTTCACACGGTTTCCGGGTGGTCTTCACCGAACTCGCCCCGCACCTCGATCCGTCAGTGCCGATCGTCACTCTCACCAAGGGCATCGAACAGGGCACGCTCCGTCGCATGACCGAGATCATCGCCGAGGAGTCGCCCCGGCACGACCAGAGCCGGGTGGGAGTGCTCACCGGTCCCAACCTCGCTCGCGAGGTCATGCAGGGATTCCCGGCGGCGGCTGTCGTCGCCATGGAGGACGAGAGTGCGGCGGCCGCGGTGCAGGCAGCGTTCATGGGACCGGCCTTCCGGGTGTACACGAATACAGACGTGGTTGGAGCGGAGCTGGCCGGGGCGTTGAAGAACGTGATGGCAATCGCCGCCGGCATGGCGAAGGGCCTCGGATTCGGACACAACACCCTGGCCGCCCTGATCACGCGGGCGCTGGCGGAGCTGACCCGGCTCGGCGTGGCTCTCGGCGGCCGCTCGGAGACGTTCGCGGGATTGGCGGGAATGGGAGACCTCATCGCCACCTGCCAGTCGGACGAATCACGCAACAACCGGGTGGGGATGGCACTGGCCGAAGGCAAACGCCTCGACGACATCATCGGGGAGATGAAAATGGTCGCCGAGGGTGTGAAGAGCGTCCGACCCATCCTCGACCTCGCCGAGGCGAACGAGGTGGACATGCCGATCGCCACTCAGGTCGGACGGGTCCTCTACGAGGGCGCCCATCCCCGGGAGGCAGTGCTCACGCTCATGACCCGAGAGGCCAAGGCCGAGCACTGACCCACGTCAGGTGTAGAACCGATACAGCACCTGGGCAACGCACACGGGTTTGGTGCCGCCTTCGATCTCAAACGCCACGTCGAGTGTCACCTGGGCCCCACCGTCGAACCGGTCCACCGCCATCAGGGTGACGCCGGCTCGAAGCATCGACCCCACGGGGACCGGAGCCGGGAACCTGACTTTGTTGGTCCCGTAGTTGACCCCCATCGCCACCCCGGCCACATCCACGACCTCGGCCACGAGGGGGACCGCCAGCGACAACGTCAGGTAACCGTGGGCGATGGTGGTCCCGAACGGCCCTGCTGCCGCCCGTTCGGGATCGACGTGGATCCACTGGGGGTCGTCCGTGGCCTCGGCGAACGTATCCACCCGGGTCTGGTCGATGAGCATCCAAGAGGAGTATCCGAGATGGGTTCCCACGGCCGATTCGAGGTCTTCGAGTGACGCGAACTGTCGAGCGGTCATGACCTCAGGGTACCCCCGGATGTGTGCCGACCGGTCACCAATCGACAGCTCTGGCGTGAGTATCACGCCCCGCGTGTTCGGTGGCCGTCGGTAGCGCCTGCGATGGCGTCGCACACCGGATCCACCATCGACAACTCGAACCCACCTATGGCGATCCTCACGGCCTGTGGTGTGCCGAGCCGCCACCGTTCGCCTGCCCGAACGGCGAAGCCGGCGGCGGCAAGAGCCGCTACGACGGCCTGTTCGTCGGGAACCGGGACCCATACGTTGAGCCCGGTCGACCCCATGGCCGGCATGCCACGCTCGGACAGTCCCGACATGAGGCCGATCCGGCGGGCGGCGTAGGCCTCGATTGCCCGATCCAGCAGCGGCTCGGTGCGGGGATCGTCGAGAATGGTCGCCACCAGCGCCTGCATCACGTGGCTCACCCATCCCGGCCCGGCCGACTGCCGGCCGAGTACATGTTTGACGGTCCGGTCGTCGCCGGCGAGAAACGCCAGCCGAAGATCGGGACCCAATGACTTCGAAACGCTCGCGACGTACACCCAGCGGGGCCGACCGGCGCCGATCGAAAACAGCGGGGCACCCGAGATCAACCCGGCGTGGTCGTCTTCAACCACCAACACGTCGGGATAGGGCTCCAGTACCCGGGAGATCTGGCCGCTGCGTTCCTCGTCGATGGCGGCACCGGTGGGATTCTGGAACCGGGGCGTGACGACTACCGCCTGCACGTCGCCGGCAACCGCCGCCAACCGATCGGGGATCATTCCTCTGTCGTCGACGCGCACCGGCACGGGTCTCATGCCCATCGCATGAACGAGCGACGAGAACGCAGGCCATCCTGGAGCCTCGATCGCCACGCGATCGCCGGCACGAAGGTGGGCCTGAAGAGAGCGTTCCACGCCGTCCAACGCGCCGTGTACGACAGCGAACTCACGAGCCGGAATTCCACTCTGTTCGAAGATCTTGCGGGCCGGTCCTTCGATGATCGGAGCGACCGGCGGATCGCCGTACATGACCCTGGGAACCCGCAACCCGGGCAGGTATTCGTTGAGGTCCGGTAGCAGCGAAGGGTCGGGGTTCCCGGATCCGAGATCGATCAAACCGAGGGGTATCTCGGGATCGGGTTGAGGTGGCACGACGGTGTCGGCCACAAACGTGCCGTGCCTTCCCCTTCCAACGACAGTTCCGCGTCGGGCAAGACTCCGGTAGGCGGCCGCCACCGTGTTGGGCGCCAAGCCGGTGGCATCGGCGAGTTCGCGGATCGGGGGAAGCCGGTCACCGCCCTGCACCAGGCCGCCGATCACGAGTCGTTCGACGTGGTCGACGACGTCTGTTGCCGCCCGAGCATCTTCCGGGATATATTGACGCAACACAAATCGCATTTTGTATTGGGGCAAACCACGATGTCAAGCGACTCTCCTTCCACCACCGTTCGCAAGGCCGAGCGCGGTGCCTACGACCCGGACACGGTGAATGCGATCATCGACGAAGCGCCGGTCTGCCAGGTCGGATTCCTCGATGACGGCTGGCCCGTCGTCATCCCCACTCTGCACGTTCGGGTGGACGACCACATCTACCTCCACGGCTCGCACGCCACCCGAATGATCCGGACACTCAAGAAGGGTGTGAGGACGTGTGTGACGGTCTCGATCCTCGACGGACTCGTTCTCGCCCGGTCGGCGCTGCACCATTCGGTGAACTATCGCTCGGCCGTCGTGTTCGGTGAGAGCAAACATGTCGGCGACCTCGAGACTCGCCGCCGCGTGCTCGACGCTCTCGTCGACAAGATCGCCCCGGAGCGGAGGTCGACGCTCCGACCCATGACCGAAGATGAGGTTCGGAAGACGGCCGTGGTGTCGATTCCGATCGAGCACGCGTCCGCCAAGATCAGAAGCGGGTCGACCGACGACGACCCTGCCGACACCACGTTGCCGGCGTGGGGTGGCGTCATTCCGGTCTCCCTGGTGTACGGGGCACCCGAGCCCGACGAATTCGTGGACCCGTCTGCAACAGAACCCGAGCACTTGGGGTTCTTCCTCCCGTGACCACAACGATTCCACGAAATGACCGAAACCAGTTCGAGACTACCGACTGGCTCCTGTTCGGGGCCATCGGCGTCATCTGGGGATCTTCGTTTCTGTTCATCGCCATCGGCCTCGAGGCGTTTCATCCCGGACTGATCACGTGGGCTCGGGTGGCACTCGGCGCCGCCGCGCTGGCCCTCTCCCCTGCCTCCCGGACCCGGATCGACCCGGCCGACCGCCCTCGCCTCCTCGCCCTGAGCGTGGTTTGGGTGGCGATACCCTTCACGCTGTTCCCACTCGCCGAGACCCGCATCAACTCGGCTGTGGCGGGCCTCCTCAACGGTGCCACACCCATCTTCGCGGGATTGGTGGGAGCTGCCTTCTTCAGCCGGACACCCCGCGGTCCGCAGCGACTGGGCCTGGCCGTCGGTTTTCTCGGCGTGGCGCTCGTCAGTTTCGGCTCGGCCGGTGGAGGCCCGTCGGCTACCGTCGGGGTGGTGATGGTGCTGGCCGCCACGCTGTGTTACGGCATCGCCACGAACCTCGCCGGATCCCTCCAGCATCGATATGGATCGGTGGCAGTGATGTCGAAGATGCTCGCACTCGGCACGCTCTGGACCGCACCATACGGGATCCATGGGCTGGGCTCCAGCCGGTGGGAGCTTGGTCCGGCGCTGGCCGTAGTCGCACTGGGAGTGGTGGGAACGGGCATTGCCTTCGTGTTCATGGCGACGCTCGTTGGGAGGGTCGGCGGCCCTCGCGCCTCGTTCACGACCTACGTCATCCCGGTGACGTCGCTGGCGCTGGGCGTGATCTTCCTCGGCGACCGGGTGACATTCCTCGCCGTGTGCGGCGTTGCCGTCGTCATCGCCGGCGCCCTCCTCGCCGGACGCCGCGAGGCCTGACCGAACGACCCGCCCGTGGTGTGACTAGTCACTGTGCGCGCAACTGGAACGGTACTCTCGCACCCGTCATGTTCCGCCGATGTAATCGATGTCGAAGGAACGACGCCGGGAGAGACCGGCAACATGACAAGGGCAGTCATGGGCCCCACAGGCATCTGGGGCCGAGGTCTCGAACGAACACCCGCCGTGTCGACCCGGGGACGCCGGAAAGAGCCGGGCTGGCTCACATCCGCCGCCCTGGGCTCGAATCGTCTCCTCCACGTTGTGGGGCTCCTCCGGGAGCCCCACACCCGCGTCCGGCCATGCCATGATCTGCGAATGACGCTGAGAACCGCCGCCGACCTCCACGACCAGATCCTCGAGGAACGTCTCGACACGCTGGTTCCGATGCTCATGGAGCGGGCAGGACTCGATGCATGGGTGCTCACGGCCCGCGAGTACAACGAGGACCCGGTGTTGCAGACGATGCTGCCCGCATCGTGGCGGTCGACCTCCAGGCGCCGGACCATCCTGTTGTTCACCCACGGTGGAACCAGGAGGGTGGCGGTCGCCCGGTACGCAGTTGGTGACGCCTTCGAGGGCGTTTGGGACGGCGGAGACGATTCATCTCAGATGGCGCGGCTTGCAGAGTTGCTGGAGGACGCCGACCCGAGGAACATCGGAATCAACCGCTCGTCGGTGTTCCCGCTCGCCGACGGGATCAGTTCGACCGAATACGACACCCTCCGAACCCACCTTCCGGCCGCGCTCTCCGGCAGGCTCACGTCGGCCGAGGCGGCCGCGATCGGCTGGCTGGAAACTCGCCTCCCGAGCGAGCGTCCTCTCCTCGAACGGGCGTGCGCTGCGGCCCATGGCATGCTTCGGACCGCTTTGTCCGGAGATGTGATCCACCCTGGGTCGACGACAACGGCAGATGTCGAGTGGTGGCTGGTGGACAAGGCGGCGGCGGCCGGGCACGAGACCTGGTTCCACCCCACTTGTTCGGCGCAGAGGCGAGGCGGCCTCCACCGGACCTCCTTCGCGAGCAAGCCGGATCGAGTCGTGATCGAACCGGGCGATCTCGTGCACATCGATTTCGGCATCGTTGCGGGCGGCTACTGCACGGACCAGCAGCAGCACGCATACGTCGGAAGCGAATCGGACACGATCGCCGAACTGTCCGCAGGGTTGTCGACCGCCAATCGACTCCAAGATCTCCTCATCACCCAGTTCGTCGCCGGTCGCACCGGAAACGAGATACTCACAGCGACACGTGCCCGGGCCATGGAAGAGGGAATCGACGGCCTCATCTACACCCATCCGATCGGGATCCACGGGCACGCCGCAGGACCCACCATCGGGCTGTGGGACCAGCAGGATGCCGTGCCAGGCCAGGGCGATTATCCGCTCCACCCCGACACGGCTTACTCCATCGAGCTGCAGGCGCGGACGACGATCGATTCGTGGGACGGTCAGGTGGTCCAATTCATGCTCGAGGAGGACGCGTTCTTCGACGGGACCGGGGTCGTTTTCCTCGACGGTCGTCAAACCACGCTCTGGATCGTCCAATGATCACGACCGACGATCTACGGGAGGCAACGGATCTGGCGACACAGACGTTGTCCCCCCACACCGGGAACGACTGGAGTGTGAAGGCCGGCACGCTCGACTGGAGCTGCCGCGACACGCTCGATCACATCATCTCGGCCCTCATGTTCTACGCCGGCCAGATCGGAACGCGGGCCACGAGCCGCAGGCGCCGCATACGGGCAGGCGACCCCGAGGCCCGACCCGAGGATCTTCTCGAGGTCCTCGGCACCGCCGCCGCCGTACTGTCGGGGTCCATCGATACGATGCGCCCTTCCGAGCGGGCGTACCACCCTGCGGGCATGTCGGACGCGTCCGGTTTCGCGGCCATGGCGGTGGACGAGGTCCTCGTGCACACATGGGACATCGCCAGCGGACTCGGAATCCGATTCGGTCCCGACACCCCGCTGGTACCCCGCCTGGTGGAACGGCTCTACCCGTGGGCCGGTTTCGACCCCGACCCGTGGGCCATGCTGCTGTGGTGCAACGGTCGGGTCCGCCTCGGCGGGAGAGAGCAACTCGGAGCAGATTGGTCCTGGTGGAGCCGTCCACTCGCCGAGTGGGACGGTGCGATCCATCGCCGCACCACTCCACCGCCGACCACCCCTTGACGATGTACGTGGGGAAGCCATCCCACCCGGCGGCCCGGACTACCGCTCGAACAGATTCCCGAGGATGTTCTCGCCGACCGACTGACCGCCACCGCCGCTGGCCCTGGGCGCCGCAGCCAGGATCCGATCGGCGAGCTTCGAGAACGGAAGAGATTGGAGCCAGACCCTTCCCGCACCCGAGAGCGTTGCGAGGAACATTCCTTCACCACCGAACACCATCGACTTGAGATTGCCCGCGGCTTCGATCGAATAACTCACGGATGGCTCGAAGGCCACGAGACAACCGGTGTCAACCCTCAGAGTCTCTCCCTCAAGGCGACGTTCCACGATCACGCCACCCGAATGGAGGAAGGTCTTGCCGTCGCCCGCGATCCGCTGGGGGATGAATCCCTCACCACCGAAGAAACCGGTCCCCAGCTTGCGATTGAACTCGAGCACCGGCGATCATCCGCTTTGCCCCTCCGGCGAGCTTCCCGAGGAAACCCCGGTCCGGTTCGGTGCCATCGCCCATCTTCGTCTCGCAGGTGATGCCGTCCTCCATCCACAGCATCGCCCCCGCCTCGGCGATGGCGGTTTCCCCCGGGTCGAGTTCGATCTCCACGAACTGAACGTCCTCGCCGAAGATCTGATAGTCGATGTCATGACTCTGCACGGTGAGCCCTTTCGTTGCGCGCTGAGACGAAAGCTAGCCGCTGGATGGCCTTTCGACGTCCCGAGCGCGGCACGAATCGGGCAGCGGGCGGACACGGTTTCCCTACGCCACTCCCGAGGTTGCGGCGGACGCTTCGCGGAGCGCCCGATACAAGAGTCGGGGGTCACCGAGCCTGCGCCGAAGCTCTCGCTCCAGCCCTCCGATCGGGTAGAGATTCTGAGGAGCGCGGGGGTCCTTGTGTTCGTGGCTGGCGAACCGGGGCAGAGTCACCGAGACCCGATCGGCGATCAAAGCCGCTTCCGCCGCCGTCCGGTCGGCGGACACCTCGCACCGGACGATTCCGCCAGTGGGACCGGGTGCCACCGCCAGCCTCAGGTACCACGAATACGCCGATCGATGTCCCGTGACGAGGAACAGCGGCGTCCGGCGACCAGCGGGGAGCCCCGCCATCACCGGCCTCAGCTCCGGCGGGAGGTATTGGACGTGGTGGGTCTTCACGTAACCGACCGCCCCCGGGATCTGCTGGTGATGCGACAACGGCCCGTCGACGACGATCAGATCGCTGTCTCGGTGCCGGAACGCTACGCGACCCTCCAACTCGCCCATCCGTTGTTGGATGCCCAGCCACAATTCGGGTGGTGTCGTCCCTGTCGTTGCCTTCACCCAATACGAGCCGTGCCGCGTTTCCACGTCGGCAGCCCCCGATGCACTCGTGAACAGCCCCCGCTCGACGCTTGCCTCCACGATCTCGGCTGCGCCGTTGCAGCGAACCGCACCCGCCGCGTAGGTGGCACACAGCCCCATCTCGGCGGCACCGTCGGATTGCTCTATCCACAGGTTGGCGTCGACCCGCCTCACACCATCGACGAAGAGAATGTCGGGGGCGGGAGTCATGTCGGGAGCGATCGCCCGCCACTGGGAGGCGGGAAGCTCCACATCCACGTCCGGTTCCCTCCCGGGTTCGCGGGGCTCCGACTCGGTAGGCGCTCCGTACTCGGGTGACCATGCTTCGACGGTGAACCTCATGCTCAAACCTCCAGGCGCCTGACCGTCGAACCACCCGGTCCCTTTGTGACCTCGAACCGGGTGGGAACCATCTCCGCGAGTTCGCGGACGTGGGTCACGATGCCCACCATCCGCCCCCGACTACCCAGCTCTTGGATCACGGCCGCTACCACTTCGAGCGTCTCGGCATCGAGCGTGCCGAAACCTTCGTCCAGAAACACCGACTCGAGCCGGGGCGTTCCGTCGGCGGCCACCGCACCGATGTGCTCGGCCAGCGCCAGCGCGAGAGCGAGCGAGACCAGGAACGTCTCACCTCCGGAGAGTGTTTTGACACCTCGGGTCTCATCGGCGTTGCGGTGATCGATGATCACGAATTCCCGCTTCGAGAGCTGAAGCGAATACGCCCCCTCGGACAAGTCCGAGAGCCGGGTGTTTGCCCCCTCGACCAACGCGGTCAGCGCCTCTTCCATGAGCCATCCCTCGAAGCCGTTGGCCTGGAGATGGCGGGTCAGGGACGCGGCCACCGCGGCCTCGGACTTGGCGGCGGTCAGTCGCTGCCCGGTCTCGGCCACGACCCGACGATCCTCGGCGATCCGGGCCACGACCGCCTCGGATTCGGCCAGGCCGCGGGCGGCGCGCTCGATGGCGTCCTCCCGTCCTCCCAACCCCTCGGCGGTCAATCTGGCTTCCACCTCGGAGTGGAGGGCGTCAATCTCCGATTCGGTCTTGGCCCTGACCGATGCCACTTCGGCCACTTCCCCTGCCGCCTTCTCCAACCGCTGCGCCGCCCAGCCCTCCAGAGTGCCCCAGTCCGCGGAGAGGTCCTCGAGCGTGAGGTCGGGCGGGCCGGTGAGACGGTCGCGGACTGCGAGAAGTGCCCGCCGTCCTTCGGTTTCGCCTGCACGCGCGGATTCGAGCCTTGTGCGCGCCGTCTCGATGGCCGCGCGCCGGGCACGTTCATCCTTGCGGGCGGCTTCGAGGTCTCCGCCGAGAGCCTCCACTCGCTCGACGAGCACCGCTATCTCTTCGCGTCCTGGACCGGCATCCACAGCTGCCTGAAGACCGGCCAGACGATCCCGCAGGTCGGCCAACCGCGCCTGACAGGAGGCGTGATGTGACTCGGCGGCAACCAGGGCCGCCTCGGAGTCAGCCGATTCGGCTTGTACCGCCACTAGAGCCGACTCGGCATCCGCGATCCCACCGGGTTCAGGGTGCACGGGCGCCTCATCCACCGTCTGAAGACAGACCGGACAGGGTTCTCCGAGCTCTATCGACGACGCGAGCCGGTGGGCTGCATGTTCACGTCGCAGCCGATCGAGTTCTGCGGCGGTGTCGCGAAGGCCGGCGCGAGCGGCGTCGGCCCGAGCCCTCGCTCCGTCGAGATCGGAGGCCGCCGCAGCGGTGACTCCCTCTCCATTCGAAAGGCGGGATGCGAGATCGTCTCGGTCGACGATGCGTTGCGCAGCGAGCGCCAGGTCGACCGAGGGCGGTAGTTCGGCCAGCTCCTTCTCGATGCTCTCGACCCGCTCAGCGGCCGCAGAGCGATCCCTTTCGACCGCCGCCAGGGCCTCCGAGGCCCCGGCGATTCTTCTCCCGATCTCATCGACCTCGGCCGGGCGCCGAACCGCACGGAGGACCTGGATCTCATCGGTCAGTTTGCGTTCCGATTGCATCGCCTGCTCGAGCGCCGCCACCAGTTCCTGCCGGCGGGGCGCGGTCTCGCGGAGCCATTCGAGGACACTTCGTCTGCGTTCGACGACGACAGCCGCCGCCTTCTCCGATTCCTCGGTGGCTTCCGACAGTCTGGAGATTGTTTCGGCAAGGGCTGCCGAAACGGCCTCGGCAGCTCCCTTCCGGCCGAGCGCCAGCGTCCGCATACGTTCGTAGATGCCGAGGTCCAGCAACGAACGGAGAAGGTCCTGCCGATCGCGCGGTTTGTCGTGCAGGAAGGCTGCGAACGCGCCCTGGGGAAGGAGCACGGCCTTCGTGAAATGATCGAACGACAGACCCAACAGGCTCTCGACGGCACCCGTGACCTCATCGGCTCCGTTCGCCAAGGCTCGCTCCTCGCCAATACCTACCAGCCGTTCGACGAGGCGAGCCTCAGCAGTGGTGGCACCGGCCCTCGTGCGGCGCACCACTCTGGCCGCCGTGTAGGCCCGCCCCTCGACCGAGAACTCGAGGAGGACTCGGGCCTCGGTCCTACCGAGCGAGATGACTGGCTCCACAGACCTCGCATCGAGACGCGGGATTCGGCCGTACAAAGCGAAACACATCGCATCGAGGATCGAGGTCTTGCCCGATCCGGTGGGTCCGGTGAGGGCGAACAGATCGGCGTCGGTGAAGTCGATCGGCTCCGCAAGCTCCCGAAAGGTGGTGAATCCGGTCAGGAAGAGACGTTCAGGTCTCATGCGCCTCCTCGAGCAGATCTCCGAACATCGCCTCCAGCCCAGCATCGACAACCCCGCGCTGAATCAGGTATTCCGAGAACAGCTCCCGCGGGCTACGCCCCAACCGCTGGGGCCCCTGGACCGGCCGCTCCGCCGCCGCAGGCTTCACCAGAGTCACGTCCACCACGTCGGGGAGGGCAGACCGAATCTCGTCCGCCAGTCCCGAGCGGGCCGGTTCATCGAGTTCGACCTTCACCCAGGCATCCTCGACACGTCCGGCCTCCGCCAGCACGTCGTCGACTGTTCCCGAGAGGCGCACGAGACGGCGACCCGCGGTGAGCGGCACAGGTTCGACCCGTGCGGGAAGCCCGGGCTCGGCCGTGACGAAGTTGACGCTCTTGATGTCGTCGACCTCGCCAAAGTCCAGCTGCAGGGGGGATCCCGAATACCAGACGGGGGCCGGCGCCGGGACCTGTTGGGGGCGGTGGAGGTGCCCAAGCGCCACATACGACAACGAGCTCGGGAAAGCGAGAGCGGGTATGGCGTACCCGAAGATGTGCGCGTGACGTTCGCTCCCGCTGTCCTTGGCACCGTGGACCATCGCATGGGAGACGACCACGTTGACCGTGTCGGGGCTCATGCCTTCGGTGAGTGCGCCGATGAGCTTGCGCATCCGCATCTCGTAGCTGATGGCCTGATCGGCGGCGTCCCGATCGAAGAGATCTGCCGCCGTGACGATTCCTCTCTGGCTCTGCCAGGGCAGCAGGGCGATCTGGACTCCCAAGCCACCCAACCGCACCATTCCTCCATCATCGGGACGCCGTGCCGCTCCCACCACCGTGACCCGACCAAGCTCGAGAAGCGGAGCGACGGCCTCCAGGCGCCGCGGGTTGTCGTGGTTCCCGGCCACCACGAGGACGGGCGCCGCCTCGGCCAGATCGAGAAGCGCCCGAAACACGACCTGCTCCGCCTCCGGCGATGGCGCGGCCACGTCGAAGAGGTCGCCGGCGACGACAATCAGATCAACGCCCCGATCCGCAGCGATCGTCGCAATCTCGCCGAGCACCTGGCGGTGCTCCTCGATTCGGCTTCGGCCGCGCATCGTGCGCCCGACGTGCCAGTCGGATGTGTGCAGGAGATCGACCACGAGCCGATCGTACAAGGGGGGTGTGACAGGTCCTGGCACCGAGCCGCACAACCGAACGGCGCCCCGTGTCCAATTCTCCGGCACGGATAGTGTGCGGGGCATGCGGATCGAATACCCCCACCGGCACGAACGGTTCGGGGCCGTACGCATTCACGAGTTGACCCAGGTCATCGAGATCGATTCGGGTCTCGGCGGCGCGGCCGAGCAGGCCGTCATCGGCGGTCGCAGGGTCCATCATGTCCCGGCGACCGCCATAAACGGCATCGAGCGGCGAATGGCGGTCGTCGTGCCGACCAAGAACGAACGACGCAAAGTGATCGAAGGCGTGTTGAGCGGGATCCCGCACGACTGCACGATCGTGCTGGTCTCCGCCTCTGCCCGCGAACCCATCGATCGCTACGGGCTGGAAACGGCGCTCCTCGACGACCTGGCGTCGGCGACGGGTCGCACTGCCGTCGCCGTCCACCAATTCGATCCTGGAGTGGCTGCGGCCGCCGCCGCGGGCGGATTGATCGATCTCGCCCCCGACGGGGCCATCGCCCCCGGCAAAGGGGAGGCAATGGTCCTCGCGATGGCGATCACCGAGACGCTGGGACTGGATCACGTCGGTTTTGTCGACGCCGACAACTACATCCCGGGGGCCGTTCACGAGTACACGAAGAGCTACGCCGCAGGCCTCCACCTCGCCACCAGCGCCTTCGCCATGGTCCGGATCTCGTGGCAGTCCAAACCCAAGGTGACCGACGGTCGGCTGGTCTTCAACCGGTGGGGCCGCACCTCGCAGGTCACCAACCATTTCCTCAATCTGGTGCTGTCGACGTATACGGGTTTCGGGACCGAAGTGATCAAGACCGGCAACTCCGGAGAACACGCCATGTCCATGGAACTGGCCCGCCGCCTGAGGTTTGCCGGGGGATACGCCGTGGAGCCATTCGAGTTCGTGGAGATGTTCGAACAATTCGGCGGCGCCTTCGCCTCGCCACATCCGGAGGTGAACCGGTCGCTGATCGACGTATTCCAGGTAGAGACCCGCAACCCGCACTTCCACGAGGACAAAGGCGAGAACCACGTTTCCGGGATGCGTACCCAGGCCCTCCACGCCTTGTTTCACTCCAAAGTGTGTCCCGACAGTGTTCGGGCCGAGATCTGTGAGTTCTTGGAAGGTGAAGGCGCGGTGCAGCCGGGGTGCGAACCCAGAGCCGAGACCATCTACAACGGAATCGTCGGGCTCGACTCAGAGCGCTTCGGTCGGTACCTCACCAAGGCGGACACCTTCCGGGCCTTCAACCGTTGATCACCGCCGTGACCTCCGCCTGATATTGGGCCAGCTCTCCGTATCCCTCGTCAAAGCCTTGGATCTCGCCGCTGCGTGGTGGGCATTCGAAGAACATCTCCTCCGCCACCCGAACCCAGGCGTCGACTGGCCCGTCGAGAGCGGCGTCGGGAGTGGGGACCAATTCCACGCTCTTGGTTCGAATCGTCGCCACCACCTCGTCGCACAGGGGCCGGGGGTCCTCGAGGGATGCTACGTCGGCGGGATCGGGAAGCGAGGCAACGGTCTCGTTCCAACGTTCGGCCCATTCAGACATCGCCGGTCGGCCTCCGGAACAAGCGACGACGAGAACGCCAACTGCGATGAGCACGAGCCAACGTTTCACGATGCCACGGTAGTCGCGGTCAGGAGGATCGAAGCTCATCGACTCCGCACTCCACTCGGGTACCGTGCTTCCGGTGCGGCTCTTCCACATCGCAGAACGATCGGATTGGGATGCCCGCACCGCGGCCGCGTATCGGCCGACCTCCTTCGAGTCCGAGGGCTTCATCCACTGTTCGCAGGGCGGTCAACTCCGCGCCGTGGCGGCGCGGCTCTTCGAGGGAACACGCGATCTGATGCTCCTCACCATCGATGCGCGGAGGATCACCTCCGAGGTCGTGTTCGAGGACTTGTACGAGACCGGGGAGGACTATCCCCACATCTACGGCGACATCGACCTCGACGCGATCGAGGCGGTCCGTCCGTTCCCGGCCGACGACACCGGAGGTTTCGACTGGTGGAATCCTGAATCCGACGTGATCGCCAAACCTGCCGCACGGTGGAGCGCTGCAGTGGCCGACCTTCTCGATTGGTTCGAGTCGGCGGGGTTTCCGGGTGCCCCCCGTGCGCGCGGCATTCGCAACGGACTGGCCTTCACGTCGTACGTGGCGGGCTCGACCTGCACCGTTCCCTTGCCGTCCTGGCTCGACTCGAGCGCGCTCCTCCGACTGGGCCGGCTCATTCGCAACGCCCACGACGCGTCGATGGGCGCTCAGACGAACCACCCCTGGATGGTGGGACGACTCGAGGTCCGCCCCGGCGAGGTCGTGTTACACCGCGACATCGGGCCGGGCAATGTGGTCTGGCGTCATGCCCGACCGGTAGGGCTCATCGACTGGGATTTTGCCGAGCCGGGAGCGCCCATCGTCGACCTGGCCCTCACCGCCGTGAACCTCTGCGGCCTCGTACCGCCCGAACGGGCAGCAGCAGGCGGCATCGATCCCGACACCGTTCCCAGCAGGATCGAAGCGCTCGTCGAGGGGTACGGGAAGCACTCGCGACGGGCGGTGGAAGCCGCCGCATCGGACGTACTCGCCGAGGAACTCAGCAGGATCGAGGCCTGGGGACGTCACGGAATGTCGCCGTGGGGTGAACTCCGCGACGTCGGCATCGCCGACCGGATCTCCGAGACCCTGCGCTGGCTCAACGGATGATCGAAACCGAACGCCTGCTCTTGCGCCAGTGGACCGACTCGGATCGGGCGCCGTTCGCCGAACTCAACGCCGACCCGGTCGTGATGGAGCACTTCCCGACAACGCTGACGCGCGAGCAGTCCGACGCTTTCGTCGACCGCATGATCTCCCATCTCACCGACCGCGGATGGGGGCTGTGGGCGGTCGAGGTATTGGAGACCGGGCGGTTCATCGGGTTCGTGGGGTTGTGGCCGATCGCCTTCGACCCGTTTGCGGGACGCGAACAGCGCGAGATCGGATGGCGGCTGGCGAGGTCCGCCTGGGACCACGGATACGCGACCGAGGCGGCGAGGGCCGCGCTCGAATTCGCCTTCAGTGTGCTCGGCTGGGTGGAGGTGGTGTCATTCACGGCGCGATCGAACGTGAAATCGCAACGAGTGATGGAACGGATCGGGATGACGCGGGATCCGTCATCCGACTTCGATCACCCCGCCATCCCGCCCGACCATCCCCTCCGCCCCCACGTCGTCTACCGGGTGCAGAGAACCCTGGGTACAGGACACCGCTCAGCGAAGTCGTGAGCCCGCGGTTTGGTCAGTTCGTGACGGACTGCCGCCACAGCACGGACCCGTCGGCGGCATAGGCGAGATACTCGCCGGCCATTGGGGTGTCCACGACACGGCCTGGAATCGCGAAGATTCCATGCCCCGCGACGGGCCGTTGCCACTGCGGCTCCCCGTCCTCGGGAACGAACTGGAGCACAGCCGTCTCGAGAGGAACCCTGAGAGCCAATGCATGGCCGCCCGGCCCCCCGACCTCGCCGACGCGCCCGAAGAAGTGCCCGAGGACGGGAATCTCGAATCGGCCGTGGACGCCGTCGGGCGTCGACAGCGAGTAGCGGACCTCGTCATCGTCGACCGCAACCAGCAGATGATTGCCGTCGACCGACCCGATCGAGATGAGATCACGTTGCAGAGCCTCGTCCCGGAGCTCACCATGTCTCGACCACACCTCTGCCCCATCGGTCGACGTTGCGATGGCGTGCTCCACTCCCAGAACGCTCACATCGAACTCCGGTTCAGGGCCGACCGCGGCCTGGTGGATCGGCGGTTCACCGCCGATCGAGGTCCATGAGGCGGAGACCAAATCGAAGAAGCGGGTCCACTCCGCGACGGCCCGCGCCGGCGACATCTCGACACCGACGACCTCGACCCTCTCGCTGAGAGCCTCGGCCATCCGCTCCGGTGTCACTCCGGGCGCGGCTTCCAAGTACAACACGATCGGTGCCTCGACAGGCGCGCCGCCGTCCGTGCCGACCCGTGTGTCGCCACTCAGCTGTTCGAGCAGCGAAAGCGGCCTCGGTCCCAGTGAACGGAACGACACCAACTCGGCCGTGTCGGCGTCTCCCAACAGCGCAGGTAGATCGATCGTTGCCGGGAGGAATCCGGTGGTGACTTTGAGGTCCCAGTAGGTGTTGGCCAGCACCCAGTCCCTGAACGTCACCGTGTCGACGGCGCGAAGTCCCTCGGCCACCTTGCGGACATCCTCGAAGTCGAACCCCGACGCTCTGATCTCGGACACGACACTGCCGGACTCGATCACGAGCATCTCGGTCTCGGACGGTTGGCGGGACGCCCCCGAACGGAACACGACGATCGCGTCGCGGTCCCTCACCCGAAGTCGGTTGGTTGCGAGTGCTTGACTGGCGGTCTCCAGCGTGGAGAAAGCCATTTCGGGTTCGGCGAGCAACGACGCAGGAACTTCCCGCACATGGATCGAGATTCGTTGCGAGCCGTCGCTGTTCGCGAACTCGAATGAGGCGGACGCGGAGGGGTCTCCATAGGACCAGGCTTCGAGGACGGCGAGTCCGTCCGGGACATGCGTCGGGATGACGGCGTTCCCGACCAGCCCAATCTGCAGGATGTCGACGACCGGCGGGGCCGGGCGAATCAATGCGGTGACTCCGATGAGGACCATGACGATTGCGAACGAGGCGACAGCCCAGATCGGTCCCAGGCGTCTCACCCGACCCGGCGTCTCGTGCAGCCGCTCGAAGCTCGGCGCCGCCGGAGCCTCGGCGATCATCTCGGCGAAGGCCTCCCGCACTGCTTAGCGCTCACTCGCATCCATGCAACACCTCCCGTAGTCGTTCCCGAGCTCGCGCCAGATGACGTCTCACCGACCCCCGAGCGATCCCGAGGTGAAGCGCAACAGATTCCTCCGACAGATCGTCCCAATAGGTGAGGTAGACGACGGCTCGCTGGCGGACGCTCAGATCCTCGATCGCCCGCCTCACTTCAGGTCGGGGGTCTCCGATCTCGTATTCGTCCCGGACGAACGATGCGGCCTCCCTGGCACGACGGCGGGCGGACGTGCGTCGGAGATCGGACGCCTCGTTCGCCACGGCCCGGTAGAGGTAGGCCCGCCGGTTGTCAACGTTGCGCCAGGCCCGGGAAGTCATCACCCGGGCAAACGCCGTCGGCGACCACGTCCTGGGCGTCCGAGGAGCCGGCGAGCACGGTGGCGAAACGGATCAACTCGTCGGCGTGCCGTCGATAGATCTCGGTGTTGTCTACACGCTCCTCCACGATCGCATGTTCGTCCATCGCGGTTGAGACACCACGCCACCCGTGCGGGACTGACACCGAATCTGGCCGATCCGCGGGCTGTGGACCTCGCTGAGCGGTGTCTGTTACCCAGGGTTTTCGACCTCAGTCGAGGCCGTGGAAAGGATCGGAGGGGTTGGCGGAGGATGGAGGGGTGGAGGAGGCGGGTGAAGCGCCGGCTTCGGAGGCGCGGGTGGCCCACGCCGGGAAGGGGAACTCCAACACCAACGGAACCGGTAGTTCCGGCTGGCTCACCAGCATCGTTCCCGGCTTGATGATGGTGGCCCGCTGACGGTGGACCTGGGGCAGGAATCCGTACTCGTCGCGGCCGGCCTCAGCCGAGTCGAGTCTCCCGACCACGCGGATCGAGGAGTTGGCGATGATCCGCCGCTCGACCTCGGAAGCCGTTTGCTGGGCGCCGATGAGGATGATCCCGAGGCTTCGCCCCCGCTCCGCCACATCCAGCAGGATCTCCTTGATCGGACTCGATCCATCCCGGGGCGCGTATTTGTTGAGCTCATCGAGCACGAGGAACAGCAGTTCCTCGGATTGGCCCGCCCGCTCCCGCTCCTCGAACGCCTTGCGGATGGTGACGCCGACCACAAAACGCTTGGCGCGGTCGTGCAGATTGTGGAGGTCGACGACGCTCACTTGATCCCGCAAAGGCGTCACGGAATGTCTCGCCGCGTTCGCCACGTCTCCTCGAATCAGCCGCTCCAGATGGCGCACCGATCCCTGCAACCGGCGCACGAAGGCGTTGACGGTGCCCTGGCCGATGGCCGGACCCGCCCACACGGGCCGATCGTCCTCGGACTGGACCTTCCGCACGATGAGATCCACGAGGTCGCCGAACGTCCGCGCCGTCTCCCCTTCTATCCGGACCGCGCCGTCGTCGAGCGCCTTCCGGCGACGCAGTTGAGCCATGACGTTGTAGACGACCATGGTGTACTGGGCCCTGTCGTCCTCGGCGTCGGCGAACAGGAACGGCATGAGATCCTCTCCGCAGAACTCGTCGAGCGTCCAGAAGAACGACTCCACTCCCCCGCTCCTCGACGACACGTCGGGCACCGCCGCCGTCGAGGCGGCCCGCGGAGGAGCCCAGATCCCCACCGATCGGAAGGGTTCCGCCGGCAGACCGACCACGCCGTACCGCTCCCGCTGGGCGTCATCGAGTTTGGCGTTGGGATGGTCGAGAAACAGGAGGTCCTCACCCTTGACATTGAAGATCAGGGCCTTCGTGTTGACCGCCCTTCGGCCCAACACCCCGCTGTTGAACAGCGAATGGAGGAGGAACGTCGCATACGAAGTCTTGGTGGCAACGC
>JAOUGY010000296.1 GCA_029865445.1 Acidimicrobiia bacterium
TCGACCGTGAAGGCATCCAGATGGTGCGCTTCGTCATCCACCCTTTGCAGCGCCGGCGCCTCGCCACCCCTCCGGTAGAGGCCGAACTCGTCACAGAGAAGCTGGTACGAAACCCGGGAGGTCGGGAAGAAGTCCGACCCGTCATTCGGACGACTGTCGTGTGGAACTCGATCGAGTTCGAGGCGGACCTGAACCTCACGCGCCGGGACGAGATGGGTTTTCGTATGCTGTTGGGGCGCCAAGCCGTTCGTAGGCGGTTCCTGGTGGACCCGGGCCGATCGTTTCTTGGTACGCATCCGAATGAGGAGAACGGCGAGTGAACATAGGGATCCTGTCGCGAAACTCGTCTCTCTATTCGACGCGCCGACTTCGGGAAGCGGCCGAGGAACGAGGTCACAACGTCGGCATCGTCGATTACCTCCGGTGTTACATGAACATCACGTCGGCCAAGCCCAAGGTGTTGTTCCGGGGTGATGAACTCGGATTCGACGCGGTCATACCGAGGATCGGAGCGAGCCATACGTTCTACGGGTCGGCCGTCGTCCGCCAGTTCGAGACGATGGGAGTTTACGCAGTCAACGAATCCCAGGCCATCGACCGGTCCCGGGACAAGCTGCGGTCGTTGCAGCTGCTTGCCAGCCACGGCGTCGGCATGCCGGTGACGAGTTACGCACATTCGACTCAGGACATCGCCGGGCTCCTCGAGATCGTCGGAGGTACGCCGGTCGTGGTGAAGCTCCTCGAAGGCACCCAGGGTCTCGGTGTGGTGCTGGCCGAAACCCGCAAGGCGGCAGAATCCGTCATCACCGCATTCCGGCAGCTCGACGCCAACATCCTGGTCCAGGAGTTCATCAAAGAATCGAAAGGCGCCGACGTGCGCGCCTTCGTGATCGGGGGGAGGGTCGTCGCCGCCATGAGACGCCAGGGCGCCCCCGGGGAGTTCCGGTCGAACCTCCATCGGGGCGGGTCGGCCGAACAGATCAAGCTGACGAGGTCGGAGCGGGCCACCGCCATCAAGGCCGCCCGCGTCATGGGACTCAACGTCGCAGGCGTCGACCTGCTCCAGTCCGAGAGAGGACCGCTGGTGCTCGAGGTCAATTCTTCCCCGGGTCTCGAGGGAATCGAAGCGGCATCGGGAATCGACGTCGCCGGGCGCATCATCGAGTTCATCGAGGACAACACAGATCCCGAGGCCCATCGGTGAACCTCGCCTCTACGCCGGCAAATGTGCCGATCACGATCCGGGACCAGACCATCGACCCGGGCCGATCCCGACGCTTCGAGCTCCCGGTGACACGGCTCCCTTCTGGCACGTGGGAATCGCTTCCGGTGGCGGTCGTCAACGGTAGGCGGCCCGGCCCTCACGTCTTTCTCAGCGGGGCAGTCCATGGGGACGAGGTCAACGGTGTCGAAATCATCCGTCGCGTCCTCCCCAGTCTCGACGCGAGAAAGCTCTCGGGCGCGGTCATCGCAGTGCCGATCGTCAACGTCCTCGGGTTCGTCATCCAATCTCGCTATCTCCCCGACCGCCGCGATCTCAACCGTTCGTTTCCCGGATCCGCCCGCGGCTCGATGGCGGCGCGACTGGCACATCTCTTCATGGAGCAGGTCGTCTCGCACTGCCAGTACGGAATCGACCTCCATACCGCCGCTGCAGAGCGAATCAACGCGCCGCAGATCCGGGCAGATCTCGACGACGACGCGACCCGGGCCATGGCCGAAGCATTTGGAGCACCGTTCCGGATCCACGCCCGGACTCGGGACGGCTCGCTCCGCCAAGCCACCACCGAACGTGGCCTCAAAGTGCTGTTGTATGAGGCGGGCTCTGTTCAACGCTTCCAGGCCGAAGCCGTCGAGACCGGCGTCGCCGGCATTCTCCGCACCCTGGCAGCGCTGGGCATGGGCTCATGGGACACACCGCCGGCCCCGCCAGGCATCGAATTGCGCAAAACCAGTTGGGTTCGAGCATCTCGCTCGGGCCTCGCCACGATCGACGTGAGGCTGGGCGACACGGTGTCGGCGGGAGACGTGATGGGCACGATCGGAGAGGCGCTCGGCGGTCGGAGAACCGGCATCCGCGCCCCGCTCGACGGTTTTGTGATCGCCGTGAACCAGAATCCACTCGTCTCCCAGGGTGACGCTCTCGTCCATATCGGGGTTCCCGGAGTGGAAGGTCAGGACGAACCGGCCGAGCGGCGCCGTAGTAGGCAAACGTGACTCGGCGATCCAGACCGGCGATAGGGATTGCGGTGTCTGCCGCCCTGCTGCTCATCGCAATCTCGGGCGCGGCTCTGGCGATCGGCGCATTCATCGACGACGACGGGAACGTGCACGAATCCGAGATCGAAGCCGTCGCCGCCGCCGGCATCACCAAAGGCTGCAACCCACCCGACAACGACCGCTACTGCCCAGACGGCCCCGTCACCCGCGGCCAAATGGCCACCTTCCTCACCCGCGCCCTCACCCTCACACCCACCACCACCAACCCATTCACCGACACAACCACCAGCCCCCACGCCACCGACATAGCAACCCTCGCCGCCGCCGGCATCACCAAAGGCTGCAACCCACCCGACAACGACCGCTACTGCCCAGACGACCCCGTCATCCGCGGCCAGATGGCCACTTTGCTGGCTCGCGGGTTCTCCCTCGAACCACCCCAGGTGACGTTCGCCGCCGGGGGCGACATCGGCGCCTATTCGGGGACCGACGCCACGTTGCAGGTGATGGCCGAGCGCGGACCAAGCTTCTTCCTGGCACTCGGCGATCTCGGCTACAGGGCGCTGGAGCCCGAATCCGAGTGGTGCAACTACATCCTGTCGTGGCTGGGCCCGGACCTGCCGATCGAGGTCGTGGTCGGCAATCACGAAGACGACGATGGACCCGATGGCGACATCCGACGTTTTGCCGAATGCCTGCCGGACCGGATGGACTCGGTCGGCGCCTACGGATCCGAGTATTACTTCGACGTCGGAGACGGCCTGGCTCGCATCATCATGTTGGGGGCCGACACACAAGTGGACGGCGTCGACCTCGACTACACATCCGACCGGCTGGCTCGGGTCGGCGACATGATCGACGAGGCGCGCGGATTCGGTGTCCAATGGGTCATCGTCGGCTTTCACAAGCCGTGCCTCACCGCCGCCACCAAGAGCTGCGAGGTGGGCTCCGACCTCATGAATCTCATGATCGAAAAACGAGTCGACCTGGTTTTGAACGGACACGACCACACCTACCAGCGATCCCACCAACTGTCGTGTGCGACGGTCGACGTGTACCGATCCGAATGTGTGGTGGAGGCGAATGGCGACGGCACACTCCGCCGAGGCCGAGGCACCATTTTCGTGATCACCGGTCTCATGGGGGCCGGTCTGTATGAGATCGACCCCGAAGATCGAGAGTTCGGCTACTTCGCCGCCACCTTGGGCGAAAACGATCCGCACGAAGGCCACGGATACTTCGAGGTGACGCTGTCGCGGGACAAACTGACCGGACGGTTCATCGGATCCACGACCCGTTTCGACGACATCTTCACGATCCGCTGATCAGGCATACAGCGACTCGACGAGCGACTCCGTCCGCTCGCCGACACCAACACCCTCGCATTGGTAGTTCGTGAGGGCGGCGAACGAGATGCCGGTGTCCGGGTCGGCGAAGGCGAGTGCTCCACCCGATCCGAGGTGGCCGAACGCGGCCGGGTTACGACCCATGGGCGTGTATCCCGGCTTGTTGAGCATGAATCCCATCGCCATCCGGAACGGCCGGCCAAGGGTACCGTCGGCCTCCTCCTCCCATTGCTGTGCAGACGCCCGTTTCACCGCCTCCGGTGACAGCAGTCGCACACCGCCCACCGTCCCACCCTGGGCGAGGGCCGCGTAGATGCGGGCGAGCCCCCGTGCCGTTCCGTGCCCCCCGAACGAGGGCAGGTATCCAGTGCGCATGTCCAGGCTGTTGAGGTCCTTCACGCCATACCGATCCGGCATGGGGCGCCAAGCCCGCGAGAGCGACGTCCCTGGCGTGTTGCCGGCATTGAACATGGCGTTGTCGTCATTGGGGTGGATGTCGGCGAGTCTCGGGAGGTCGTCGACCCCGACGCCGATCATGAACTCGGCCCCCAGCGGATCGGCGACCTCCTCCCGGAGGAACGTGTCGACCCGGCGTCCGTCCACCCGGCGGACGATCTCACCGACCATGTAGCCGAATGTCGCCGAGTTGTAAGCCCCCTTGGTGGCGGGCGGCCATGGCGGTTCCTGGTCGACCAGTGCAGTCAGCATGGCCTCGGGATCGAAGATGTCACCCGGTCTTGCCGAGTCGACGAAACACATCCCATCGTGATGGGAAACCGAATCGCGGACGCGGATGCGCTCCTTTCCCTTCACGGCAAACTCCGGCCAATATGCAGCCACGGGAACGTCGAGGTCGACCAGTCCGCGGTCGGCGAGCATGTGGAGGGCGAGCGCGCACATACTTTTCGTCACCGAGTACACGATGCACAGGGTGTCCGACTGCCATGCGATCGTTCGGGTGAGGTCTCGGTGACCGGCCCAGAGATCGACCACCTTGCGCCCTTCGGAGAACACCGACACCGCTGCACCGATCTCTCCCCGTTCGGAGAAGTTGCGGGCGAGAGCGTCGGCTACAGCCCCGAATCCCGGCTCGCAGACACCGTTGAGGGCGGTCAGCGTGGGACCCGGGTCCGCTTGAACTCGTTCATCTC
>JAOUGY010000297.1 GCA_029865445.1 Acidimicrobiia bacterium
CAGTCCCCAGTCTGCTCGTTGCTTGTTGCTTGTTGCTTGTTGCTTGTTGCTTGTTGCTTGTCGCCCGTCATGGCGAAAGCCGGACCGGCGACGAGGGGAGGTAGCCTTCGGCGGATGAGCCTCAGGCGAATGGCGTGGATCACGCTCGGGTGGAGCATCGTGGTCGTCTTGGGCGGTGCGGTGGTCCGAGCCACCGGGTCCGGAGCCGGCTGCGGCCGGTCGTGGCCGACCTGTCATGGAACCGCTGTTCCCGAGTTGACCGGCGCAACCGCCATCGAGTTCGGGCATCGAATGGTGAGCGGGGTCGCCCTGCTCCTCGTGTTCGGGTTGGGCTGGCGGATCTTCCGTGGCACGCCCAAGGGTCACCCTGCCCGTCTCGGGGGTGTGTTGTCGATGGTGGCGATCGTCGTCGAGTCGCTCATCGGGGCCATGATCGTCTTCTACGAATGGGTGGCCGATGACGCCTCGGCGGCCAGGGTGATCTCGGTTCCCCTCCACCTGGTCAACACCCTCGCGCTGCTGGCCGCCCTCACGTTCACAGTGTTCTGGGTGAGTGGGGGGCGTCGATTCGAACGAGGTTCGGGGCGGACGGTGCTCTATCTGATCGGCGCCGGCATGCTCGCGATCTCGGCGACGGGCGGGGTCACGGCCCTCGCCGACACCCTCTTCCCCAAGGACGGGTTCACGCTGGGGGGCATGTTCACGGTTCAGACCAGTGAACACTTCCTCACGAATCTCCGGTCGATCCATCCCGTCGTCGCCATCGTGATCGGATTCGCGGCAGCATCGTGGGCGTTCCGACGGGCCTGGTACGGCGAGACCGCGATCGCGGCCCGGGTGGTGGTGGGGAGTGTCATCGTCCAGACAGCGCTCGGATTCGCCAACGTGATCACGGGCACCCCACTCGTGCTGACCCTCTTGCACCTGCTGGTGGCCGACGCATTGTGGATCGGCTGGGTGTGGATCTGCGCCAGCCGGTTCCAGGCAGTGCCCGAGTCGAGTCCTGTCGAGGGGTACGACGCATCGGTCGAAAGTTGAGCGGTTCCAATACAATCGTCGATACCGCCATGCCCATGACCTATCAGGAACTCGTCGCCGACGCCAAGCGGCAGATTCGGGAGATCGATCCCGCTTCGTTGGCGCCGAGGCTGGCAGCAGAGGTGGTCTTGGTCGATGTCCGAGAGCCGGAAGAAGCGGCTCAGGGCGTCATCGAAGGATCCAAGCTCATACCCCGGGGACAGCTCGAGTCGTCTGTGGGAGGGGCGGTTCCAGACCCGGCGACCGAAATCGTGGTGGTGTGCGCGGTGGGTGCCCGGTCGGCGCTCGCCGCCAAGGTGCTCCAGGACATGGGGTATTCCAATGTCGCCTCTCTGGCCGGGGGGTTCGATCGCTGGAAGACCGAGGGATTGCCGTTCGTGGTCCCGCAGATGCTCACCCGCGACCAACGGATCAGATACTCGCGTCACACCCTCTTGCCCGAGGTGGGTGAAGAGGGTCAGGCCAAACTCCTCGCATCGAAGGTGCTGATCGTGGGAGCCGGTGGCCTGGGCTCGCCGGCGGCCATGTATCTGGCGGCCGCCGGTGTGGGGACCATCGGAATCGTGGACTTCGACGTTGTGGACGTCTCCAATCTCCAGCGTCAGATACTGCACACCACAGAACGGGTCGGGAAACCGAAAGTCGAGTCTGCCGAGCTCACGCTGCGATCCATCAATCCGGATGTGAACGTGGTGAAGTACGAGGAGCGACTGTCTGCCGCCAACGTTCTCGACATCTGCGCCGGGTACGACATCATCGTCGATGGGGGAGACAACTTCCCGACCCGATACCTGGTCAACGACGCGTCGCTCCATCTCCGTACCCCGGTGGTGCATGGCGCCATCTTCCGATTCGAGGGGCAGGCGAGCGTCTTTGCTCCGTACGACGGTCCCTGTTATCGATGCCTGTTCCCACAACCTCCGCCGCCCGAGCTGGCCCCATCCTGCGCCGAGGCCGGTGTGTTGGGTGTCCTTCCGGGCATCATCGGCTCGATCGAGGCGATGGAGACCATCAAACTGCTGCTCGGCATCGGGGATCCGCTCGTGGGCCGCCTTCTCACGTACGACGCGTTGGACCAGGAGTTCCGATCGCTCAAGCTGCGCAGGAACGCCGACTGTCCCGCCTGTTCCGACGAGGCGTTTCCGCCCGCTATCACCGAGTATGACGTGTTGTGCATGCCGTCCGGGTCGGTCGCCCGCGCCGGCTGAAGCCTGATCGTGGGCGCGTCGTAGTGAGGTCTGTCTTGATTCGTCCCGACGTTCGGGCTGCGATCGTTGCCCATGCCCGCAGCTGTGCGCCGGAAGAGGCGTGCGGGTTGATCGCAGGTGTGGGCAACGAGATCAGGATGGTCTATCCGTTGACCAATGCCCGCCGATCGCCGGTCTCGTTTCTCATCGAGCCCGCCGAGCACTTTGGGGCGCTTCGCCACGCGGAGCGGAACGGCTGGGAGCTGATCGGGGCGTTCCATTCCCATCCCACCACCGAAGCGGTTCCGTCGGCGGTCGACGCCAGGGAAGCGGGTGAACCCGACTGGCTGTATCTGGTACTGGGCGCCGTTGGAGAACCGAGGCTTCGAGGCTGGCGGATCCGGTCGAGTGGCGTCGAAGAGGTGCCGTTGGTGGAGTCGCCCGAAGAGACTTGATCCAACGGGCGCCAGGGGACCGGACATCGGGCGGTGGTTTGTGCCCCGGGCTCGGTCACCCGCTCCAGGCGGCCATGTCGTCGAGGAGCGCCAACAGCTGATCGAGTTCGGTTTTCGGGTTCACGATGCAAACGCGAAAGCACATCTCGCCCCGCCAGGTCGTGGGCACGATGAGGGCAGTGCCCGCCGCGGCCCGAGATCGGCTCCACGTGCGGTAATCGTCGTCCGACCAGTCCGGCCGTGCGAAGAGGACCACCGAGAGGTCGGGTTCCATCAGCAGTTCGAAGTCGGAGCGCGCAGCGATGGTCGCGGCGAATCCGCGGGCCGTTTCCAGGGTGCGCTCTACAGCGGCCTCGTAGGCGGCCGTCCCGTAGGTGGCGAGAGAGAACCACAGCGGAAGACCCCGCGCCCGCCGCGAGAGGTGAAATGCGTAGTCCGAGGGATTCCATTCGGACCGATCGACTTCATCAAGGTACACCCCGTGCTGGGTGTGGACGACTCTGGCCAGTTCGGGATTGCGATAGACGAGTGCCGCCGAGTCGTAGGGGCCGAACAGCCACTTGTGGGGGTCCACCGAGAACGAGTCGGCGGCTTCGATTCCGACAAATCGATCTCGCGCCGACGATGCACACAGGCCGGCTGCTCCGTAGGCGCCGTCCACGTGGAGCCACAACCCGCGGCGGCGGCATACATCGGCGATCGAGTCGAGCCGATCGACGGCACCGTTGTTCGTTGTGCCGGCGCTGGCCACGACAGCGAACACGCCGTCCGCACCTGTCCGATCGAGGGTTTCGTCGAGGGCGACACCGGTCATCCGTCCGTGGTCGTCGGACGGCACTCCGATCACGTCGACGTCCATTACGCGCCCGGCGGCTCGGGCGGAAGCATGCACTTGCTCGGTGGCCGCAAACCGCCACCGGGTGGGACGCTCTCTCAGCCCGAGACGATCGAGTGCGTGGTGGCGGGCGACCACGAGGGCGTTCAGATTGGCGGCCGACCCTCCGGACACGAAACATCCGCCTGCACCTGCCGGGAACCCCGCGAGGTCAGCGAGCCATTCGAGCGCCTCGTTCTCGGCAGCGATGGCACCCGCGCCCGCCTCCCACTGTCCGCCAAAGATCGATGATGCGCTCACCACGAGGTCGAAGAGGATCGAGGCGAGTGTGGGCGCCGTGGGCACGTATGCCAGGTTCAGCGGGTCATCCATGGGGCGGCAGGCCGGTGTCAGCACGTCGCGGAAGATCCGCAAGGCCTGATGTCCACCGATGCCCTGCGGTGTGATCGAGCCCGAGAGGGCATCTTTCAACTCGGATGCGGGACGGGCCCCCCAGGTCGGTTCCTTGGGGAGGCGGACCCGCTCGACCGCGTACCCCACCAGGGAGTGGGCGAGCAGGTCGGCGCGGTCCGACCAGACGTGCATCGATTGTGGGTCGGACATCGAGAATCCCTGGGATTGCGCGACAACGGGCCATGAAACTTACGATGAGTGCGGACTTTTGCAACCGTTGCCGAATGATCTTCGGAAAGGAGCAAGTGTGGAGCCACTCGACCGAACGGATCGCGCCATCTTGGCGATCCTCCAGCAGGATGCGCGAATCTCCAACAAGGAAATGGCCGCCCGGGTGGGGTTGGCGCCGTCGAGCTGTTCGGAGCGCCTCCGACGTCTGGACCGGCTCGGGGTCTTCCGCGGCTTTCACGCATCCATCGATCCCGAGGCCCTCGGCATCGGGCTCGAGGCGATGGTGTCGGTCCGCCTGCGGCGCCATGGGGGGAGCGAGGTCGACACCTTCCGGGGACGGGCGGCTGATCGGCCCGAGGTCGTCGGCGTCTTCCACGTGACCGGCGCCACCGACTTTCTCGTGCACGTCGTGGTGCGCGACGCCGGCCACCTGCGTGACCTGGTCGTGTCGGTGATCAGCTCGTGGCCGGAGGTGGGTCACATAGAGACATCACTCGTCTTCGACCATCTCTCCAAGCCTGGCCTTCCCGATCTGGGTGAAGACGTGGACGAGGTTGCGCGTATGGTGC
>JAOUGY010000298.1 GCA_029865445.1 Acidimicrobiia bacterium
ACCCGCACCTTCAATTCGCCGGGTACATACGGCTATTTCTGCTCGGTCCACAGTGACGTGGGCATGGACGGCGTGGTCAACGTCTCCAACTGAGGTTGGGGAGAACGGAACCCGGAGCGAGGCCCCGGGTTTCGTCGCGTCTGGACCTTTGTAGCACTCCGTGATAGATTTAGTACTAATAATTTCCTAGTGCTCGAATCTGGAGTGACCGAATGCGGATCGCATTCAAAGACATCTGGCGATCGAAGCTCAGGTTTAGCCTGCTCGCCGGAGCGGTCGGACTGCTCTTCTTCCTATTGCTCTTCCTCAACACGCTCAGCTCGACCCTGCTCGGCTCCTTCGTTGGCGCCATCGAGAACGGCTCCGCCGACGTGATCGTGTTCGCCGAGGAGGCCCAGGCCACCATCCCGGGCTCCCGCCTGGACGAATCGGTGGTCGGAGCCGTGGCCGAGGTGTCAGGCGTGGTCCGCGCCGAACCCATCTCTGAGCTCACCACCCGCGCCCGGATCGGCACCGGGACAGTCGACGTCTCGGTGTGGGGTGTCACGATCGGGGGTCCGGGCACCCCACCTCAGCTGGCCGAGGGTCGATTGCCACAGGAGGCAGGCGAGGCCGTGGTGGACAGGTCCGCGTTCGAAGCGGGTGCCGAAATCGGGGAACTGCTCGAAATCGGCAACACAAATCTCAAAGTGGTCGCGGTGGCAGACGACGCCACCTACGCCGTCACCCCCACCATCTACACCGACCACACCACATGGGCATCGGTCTTCGCGGGTGAATATCCCGAAGCGGGCGGATTCGCTCCCACCAACCTCGTCGGGGCGATCGTCGATGCCGAGCCGGCGGAGGTGGCCGCGGCCATCACCGCCGCCGTCGACGGCGTCGAAGCCTTCGACCGGCAGGCTGCGGCAGCCGCCACACCCGGCGTCAGCTCCATCAGTCAGAGCTTCGGGCTGATCGTCGGAATCACCTTCGTGATCGTGGTTGTGGTGGTGGGATTCTTCTTCCAGATCCTCACGGTGCAGAAGCTCAAGGCGTTCGCAGTCCTCAAGGCCATCGGCGCATCGGGAAGGAGCCTCGCCGGGATCGTCGCCGTCCAGATCGTCGCCATGGTCGGACTGGGCGTGATCATCGGGACCGGCTTCCTCGCCGCCACCGCGGTCGGCACCAGGGACGTGTTTGCAATCGGCGTCGATTACCGCCTGGTGGCCGTCGTCGGTGCCGCGGTCGTGGCGTTCTCGTTGATCGCGGGGGTTTTCCCCATAGGCCGAGTCATCCGTCAAGAAGCAGCGACGGCCGCAATGGGAGGCAGCCGATGACGCTGGCGTTCGCCGAGCTTCGCCGCACCAGAGGGCGGTTCGCAGCCATCGTGGGGGCGGTTGCGTTCATCGTCTTCCTCGCCCTCATCCTCTCCGCCCTGGGTGACGGGCTGTACCTCGGACAGACCGGGATCTATCGCGCCGGTGACACCGGCACCTACGTCTATTCGGAGGACTCCGGGCTCGGGCTCGCCCGCTCCGGGCTCGACTCCGAAGCAGTCGACCAGATCTCCCGAATCGCCCCTGTCGAGGGAGCCCTCGGGACGTCCACTCTGGCCGCCACCACGCCCGACGGATCGGAGCTCCAGCTCTCGATGATCGGCGCTTCGGGGATTGCCCGTCCGAACACGATCGTCGAAGGGCGATGGCCCGCAGATGGCGAGTCTGCCGTTGTGATCGACTCTCAGCTGCGCCGGCGCGGTGTCGACCTCGGCTCGGTGATCACCATCGTGGACGGGCCGTCGCTCGAAGTGGTCGGATTGGCCAACGACGCCGGATACGGCTTCGACACGGTATGGACGTCGCTCGACACGTGGCACGACACCAGGGTGGTGGTTCGACCGGAGCTCGCGGGGCTCGAGGGCGTCGTGCAGGCGGTCGCGCTGCGGACCTCATCGGAGCCCATCCGCACGGCCATCGACCAGGCCGGTCCCTACCAAACGGCTTCCGTATCGGAGGCCATCGCCGCCCTGCCTGCCGCCGAGCAGCAGCGGAGCACGATCGACGCCATCGTCAACACGACGTTTCTCGTTGCGGCGATCGTGATTGGTCTGTTCTTCGCCCTCATCACCCTCGAGAAGCGCAACCAGTTCGCGGTGCTCAAGGCGATCGGAATGGGTAGCCGCCGCCTGTTCGGTGGCGTGCTCGCGCAGGCGCTCATCGCCAGTGCGGCCGGATTCGCAGTCGGGTTTGTCGCGGCTCGAGGTGTTGGCCTGGTTCTTCCGGCCGACGTCCCCGCCCTGTTCCTCACCGAGTCCGCATTGTCTGTGTTCGCCACGACCATCGTCACCGGGCTTCTCGGTGCACTGTTCAGTTTCCGCCGAATCTTGAAGATCGATCCTGCCACCGCTCTTGGAGGTGCAACATGACGACCACACTCGAAACCAACCACACGCCTCCGCCCACCACCGGCACGGCACTCGCGGTGAGCGATCTCACGAAGATCTACGGTGAAGGCCGCACCGCCGTCACCGCCGTGGACGGAGCCACGTTCGGCGTGGAGGGCAACGAGTTCGTGGGTCTCCTCGGACCGTCCGGTTCGGGCAAGACCACCCTCCTGTCGATGGTCGGCGGGCTGCTGACCCCCACCGAGGGGACGATCCACATCGGAGGGACCGACCTCACCACGCTCTCGAAACGCGAACAGACACGATTTCGGGCCAACAACATCGGATTCGTGTTTCAGTCGTTCAACCTCGTGCCGTTTCTCACCGCGCGGGAGAACCTCACGGTGATGGCCTCGATATCGGACGCCCCGAGGAAGCAGATCGAAGCTCGCGCCGATCAGCTCCTCGAGGAACTGGGTCTGGGCGAGCGGAGGAACAACCTCCCCGAACAGCTGTCCGGTGGCGAGCGCCAGCGGGTCGCCATCGGGCGTGCACTCGTGACCGACCCTGCCCTGATCCTCGTCGACGAGCCGACCGCCAGCCTCGATACCGAACTCGGTACGGCAGTGGTCAAGCTGCTTGCCCGTGAAGTGAAGAAGCGCGGCAAGGCCGGCATCATGGTGACTCACGACCTGCGAATGGTGGAGTTCACCGATCGGACGCTCAGGATCGTCGACGGAGCCCTCAGTCAGGAATAGCCGGCCCACTATTCTCGATCCAGGAGGTCGAGAAATGACGATTGTTCCCACCATCACCGAGGTCATGGTCGACTGCCGTGACCCCGAGGTCCTGGCGGGTTTCTGGGCGAAGCTCCTCGGAGTCGAGGTCCGGAACCGGCTCGGGGACCAGTACGTCTGGCTGACAGGGCAGGAGCCGAACGGATACCGTCTGGCTTTCCAACGCGTACCAGATCCAACACCGGGGAAGAACCGGTTGCACGTCGATGGCGAGTGCTCCGACCTCGACGCCCTCACCGAGCGGGTGCGGAACCTCGGGGGCAGCCTGGTCGAGCAGCACACCATCGAAGGATTCAGATGGAACGTGTACGCAGACCCCGAAGAGAATGTCTTCTGCTTCGGCTCTGCGACCTGAGGTGGGGCACGAGACCGAAATCATCGTTCGGTTCGGTGACCTCGATCCGTACAACCACGTCAACCACGCTCGCTACTTGACGTTCTTCGAGTCGGCGAGGATCGAGGCCCTTGACGAGATGGGATTCGGTATGAACGCGATGGCGGCCGCCGGCTACCAGATCGTACTGGTCGACCTGCATGCCGAGTTTCACGTCCCCGCCGGTCTGCACGATCGGCTGCGGATCGATACCGAAGTCATCGAGGTGAAGCGTGCCACCAGCAGGTGGCGGCAAACGGCGTGGCGAGGAGACGAAAAAGTCGTCTCGCTGGAAGTCAAGGCTGCCTTCGTGGGGATGGAGGGGCGGCCCGTGAGGGCGCCGGACGGATTCGAGGCGGCCGCAGCCCGGTTTGGTTGAACCGTCAGCTGTACTGATCGAGCAGGTCCTGGAGTTCCCTGTCGAACTCGACGGCATCGATCTTGAGGGGGTTCGGCATCGACAGGTAGACAGCGAGGGCGCCGCCCAGAACCACGACACCACCCACCCACACGGCGAGCGCAGGGTTGACCGGTGTGAGGATCACCATCGTGGCGATCCATGTCACGAGTGAGGCGGCCGTCGGACGGATCCAGCGACGGCTTGGCGGGGTGTACCCCGTGAGACGTTCTGCTTCGGCCACGATGTCTCGCGGGTTGGAGACGGTGGTGCCGATGGCTCGTCGGAACGACATCAGCGCAAATGTCGCGAGACCGAAGAGAAACAACCAGGCCAGCATGGGATACCAGTCGGCACGCGGGCCGGGCTGCTGAAGCTCTACCAAGCCCGAAATTCGCGAGGCCGCGGCATGGTCCCCCACGAAGTGGGGGAAGGTCCCTGCCATCGACCGAAGGGAGCTGGCAGGTAGGGGGCATGCTCAACGCGAGGTCACCGTGCGAGGTGACCAACCGAAACCGGCCGGCACTGGGAGACTCGCAACGGCGTCATCTAGCGGGAGGTGGCACACAGGAGACCCGTCTCCCGCGTTGAGGATCCCCCTACCTCCCGGCCTCCGGCCGGCAGGTACCTTCCCCCCTCGCTTCGCTCCGGGGGACAACCGAACCTCTCAGCGGCGCTGTTCCGCTCCCGCGTTGAGGGTCCCCCGATCCACGGCGCTTGGCTTGTGGGTCCCTCCCCCCTTCGCTTCGCTCCGGGGAC
>JAOUGY010000299.1 GCA_029865445.1 Acidimicrobiia bacterium
CGGGGAGTCCATCGCAAAGCCGATCCAGCCTTCGATCTCGTCCTTGGCCTCGGCTTCGATCACATCGAGCTCGTCCTGTGTGACCTCACCCGTGGCGAGCAGGGAAGACGCCGCCAACTTGATGGGGTCGCGCTGGTTCTTCCAGTACGCCACTTCCTCGGCCGGACGGAACTCGCCAGAGAAGATCCCCTGCCAGCGCCACGTCTTGAACTCGAGGAACACCGGCCCGTTGCCGGCGCGGATCTGGGCGACCGCGTCGGCCACAGCCAGATAGGCCGTGTCGATCTCGTTGCCGTCGATCTGACGGCAGGTGATGCCGTAGCCGGCCGCCATGTCCACGATGTCGCCCGATGCATGCGCCTCGGCGACGGGTGTCGAGATCGCGTAACCGTTGTTGACGCACGCATACAAGATCGGGAGGTTCCAGATCTTGGCCATGTTGAGGCTCTCGTGAAACTCGCCGCGCCCCACGGTGCCGTCGCCGATGATGCAGCACGCCACGCCCGGCTCACCGCGCAGCTGGTACGCCAGGGCAACCCCCAGCACCGTCGCCATGTAGGAACCCTCCACTGCGTTGTCACCGAAGTTGCCGACCTTCGGGTTGGCGGAATGGAGGCTGCCGCCCTTGCCCGAACACACGCCCGTCGCCCGGCCGAAGAGCTCGGCCATGATGCGCCGGCCGGTTCCGGCGTGCCGCTCCTCGGCGAGGGCGTTGATGCCGTGGCAACGGTGGTCCGGAAAGAAGGCGTCGGTGGCATCGAGGTGGGCCGCCAGCGCCGCCTGGGTGGCCTCCTGACCCAGGCCCGTGTGAAGCATGCCCGGAACGTTGCCTTTCGAGAACTCCCGTTCCAGGCCCTGTTCGAATGCTCGGATCATCCACATGTCGCGGTAGAGACCAAGCATCGTGTCGACATGTACGGCCATCAAGACCTCCTACGGAGTGTGAATCATGAGAAATCGCGTGCCCGGTTCGAGCACTCGGATCTGGTGCGGCCTCGCGCCGGGGTAGGTGACGGTGTCACGTGTCCCCAGTTCTATGGGCGCGTCTCCCTCGAGAAGCACCTCGAGTCGACCGGCGACGACGTACAGACTTTCGTCACCGGTGTGGCTGTACGGGTCGAGGAAGTCGAAAGGCCCATCGGCGAACTCCTGGACGACCACACCGTTGCTCGAAGCCACCACCCTCGACCATCCCGTCCGCGGATCATCCTCGGCGTTGTAGATCACTTCGCCCTCGCCGGACCTGATGACGTCGACCCTCGACGCCGTGGAAGGTGCCAGCAGAGCCGCCTCGGATACGCCGAGCGCCCCCGCGATCCTCCGCAGAGAAGCCATGCTGGGTTTCGCCTGGTCGCGTTCGATCTGAGACAGGAACGGGTGCGAGAGATCCGTCGCGCCCGCCAGTTCCACCAAGGTGAGCCCGAGGCTGCGGCGCCGTTCGCGGATCCGGCCCCCCAAGCCGCGTTCGGATTCAGGCGAATCCTGGGCGCCTTCGGCACCTCGATGAACTACCGTCTCGCGCCGGGACATGTCCTCGATGCTAGCCTCGCAATGTTGATGGCATCAACAATCCGGCCGATTTCTTTCAGGAGGCGCACCCGGTGGGCTCGGCGCTGATCGTGACATCAGAACCGGAACGGTGCGGGAACGCGCTCGAGGCCGTCCAAGCCGGTCTCGCCAACCGCCACGACGTCCGCACCCTCGACCTGGCGTCATTCCGACCCTCCATGAGCGAAGCCGAGTGGAAGGCCTATCACACCGACACCCCGATCACCGATCCTCGGGTCGCTGAACACGCCGAGTTGGTACAGCACGCCGCCGTGCTCACCTTTGTGTACCCCACGGTCATGTGGGGCCCTCCCCCGGGCTTGAAGGCGTGGCTCGAGCGCGTGCTCGTGCCGGGGGTGGCTTTCGTGCTCGACGACAACCATCGCGTGCGCCCCAACCTCACCAACCTGAGGGCGATCGGCGGATTCACGGTCCATGAGCAAACCCGCCGCGAACTCCGCGTGGCCGGCGACGGCGGAAAACGAATCCTGCTTCGAGCGCTTCGACTCAACGCACCCAGGCGGCTCACCACAGCCTGGGTCCACTCCCACGCCCTCCACGACGATCGGTTTCCGGGCTTCGTGGAACAGGCTGCGAGACGGCTGTGAACGTCCTCACCGTGTCGTGTCATCCCAGCGACGACTCGTTCCACGCGTCGGTGAGAGATGCAGTGCTCGACACGATCGGACCGGCCGGACGACATGTCGACGTGTATCGCGACCCGACCCTCGAAGACATCGCCTGGGCCACCGACCTGGTTTTCGTGTACCCCACCTGGTGGTCGACGGCGCCCGCCCCGATGATCGACTGGATCGCGGCTGCCTTCTCCGAACCACGACGCCAAGTTGTGTCGATCACCGCCATCACCACGCACGGGTCCGGACGGTTCGTCAACACGATGGAAGGCCACGTCGGAAAGCGGCTCCTCATGCTCGGCCTGCCATCGCTGTGTGCCCGCAAGTGCCGGACACTCTGGGTGCCGCTCTACAACATCGACCGCTCCACTCACCGGGACCGCGCCAGGTTCGTCGAGCGCGCCGTTCGGTCCGTGCAACGACTGCGCGTCTGAGGGTCTGTTTCAAAAGATGACGGATCATCATGTCGTCCTCGATCGAGCTCACGGACCCGCAATGGGAACTGATCAAGGACCGGTTCGAGCCACCGAACCGGCGTGGCCGGCGGGACCCGTCGATGCGGATGGTCAATGCCCAGACAGTGAAGGGCGGTCGCAACGGGCCAGGATTCCACGAGGCTGGCGGACGCGGCGGCACGCACCATCCGCGCGAAGCGGACCGTCCTCATCGACATCATGGATTTGCCGTTCGCCGCCCGGGTCCACTCGGCTCGCCCTCATGACGTGAGCGTGGGTCGTCAGATCGTCCACCAAACCCTGCCCGATCTTCCCACCGTGACGACGGTGATGGCTGCCAAGGGGTATCGGTATCTCGAAGCCGCCGCACGCAAACACCGGTGCCGAGCTTGTCATCAAAGCCTGGCCCGAGAAGCATGAGAAGTTCCGTCCGCTGGCGCCGCTGTGGCGGGTGGAGGACTGCTTGGCACAGCTGGGACGAAGGCGACGCCTCGCCCGCTGCTTCGAGGCAACCACGACCGGCGCAACATCCTGGATGCGGGTGGCGTGTGTGGCCCACATGTTCACACGTCTGTAGGCCCCGCTGCCGAGTCAGACCGCGAGCCGGCCCCAGAAGCAGACCGGTGGGCAGTCCGGACCATTGGGTTGGCTGCGCTCAAGCGGCACCTCCACGTCGCTGATACTGGCCAGCACATTGCCGGTGGCGTCGGAGAGTGCGAACGACACCCGGGCAACGTCGCCGTAGTCGTGGCTGGGGAGGTAGTACTCGACGCGGTCGTCCTCTGCCCACACCAGCATCCAACCTTCAACGGTTCCCGGGGTTCGTTCAGACTCGCCTCGGGTGACCTCGCCCGTTCCCGGATGACGTATGTCAATCGTGATCGTCTCGACAGCGCACCTGTCGTCGACACAAACCTCGACGTCGTAGGTTTCTTCCGGTTGGACGTCCACATCGGTCAACTCGATGGTGAGGAGGGAATCGCAGCCGGCTGCCGTACACATGCGACCGGGACCATCGCTGGCCTTGCTGGTGGCCCGGGTTGTGGACGATGAGGTGCCAGGGACTTCCGGGTCAGAGCCGCTCCGCGTCATGCCTGCGTCCGCTGTCTGGCTATCTGTAGAAGGGCCGTCGCCATCCTCAACCGTGCACGAGCCGATTACCGAGCCGAGCAACATGAGGACAGCCAAGAGACCGCTGGAGTGGCGTGTCATGTCGTTGTGACGTTCTGAATCACCGATTGGTTCCGTGGCCCGCGCACGGATGCACTCCGCCACCAGTGCCCTCGATGATTCAACACGTGTCCCACTCGCTCACGTGGGTTCACCCTGAATCGCTCTGCTGGATATCGGTCATGCCCGAACGGATGGGCCAGAAGCCCCACGCCCAATCCAACGATCCGGCTGGCGCTTCGAGCTCGGCAGAGTCAGTGTCGTCGGTTCTGGCTGGCATTCCGGTCACCGAGAGAACCACGTTCGATTTCGTGTACAGACCCTGAGCGCTACCGGGGAAGATCGAAGGCGGCGATCTCCGCCATGGCAGCGGCGAGCATCGTCACCGCCCCTTCAAAAGCGTCGCGGCCTGCTTCGGCGGTGGCGCCGGTGGGGTCGCCGATGTGGCCCTCGTCACCGAAGTCGTTCGACAGCCATCCGAAACTCACAGGTCCGCCGAATCGGACCTGAGTGTGGTCGAGGTCGGGGACGGCCGGCGTCGCGAGATCCATTCGCACCAGGTCGGGTGCCAGATGAAGCATCATCGATGTCTCGAGAAAGCCGCCGTGCACGCCCATCCCTCGCTCGCTGTCGACCGACGGTCCCCCCTGGTCCGGTGGCACCATCGGATGGGCGAGGAACGTCAAGAAACCCTGTGAGAGGCGGAGCTCGCGACAGGCGACATTCAACAGGGCCGAGTTGCCGCCGTGACCGTTGAGGAACACGAGCTTTCGGGCGGGAAGGGTCGCAAGCGACCGACCAATGTCCTCGATCACCGACAGCAGCGTGCGTGCGGACAACCACATGGTGCCA
>JAOUGY010000301.1 GCA_029865445.1 Acidimicrobiia bacterium
CGCGTATTCGGGGATGTTGGGGGCCATGATGGCCAACACCTGTCCCGGCCCGAATCCACGGGAGACCAGACCCCCGGCCATCGCCGCTACGCCTCCCACGAGTCCCGAATAGGTGAGGACACGCCCAGTCGGCCCATCGATGAATGCCGGCTTGTCACCCATCGCAGCGGCATTCTCGAGCACGAAATCGGTGAGGGGGATGTCCGGAATGTCGAGATCGGCCAGCGGACTGCGATGAATCAACGTTGCTCCTTGGATGGTCCGATCATTGTGGCCTACACGGTCGATCGACGCCGTTCAGAGCACGGTGTTGGTCCGGTTCGTCCAGTCGACCTCCACGACCTCGGCGTGACCAGGAAACCCGTCGAACCCACATTCCCTGGCCACGAGTCGGATGACTCCCCCGTGGGTGAACAGCAGGTGCCTGCCGGGTCCGAGCGCATCGAGAAAGCCGGTGACCCGCTGCCGCAGCTGCTCGATGCTTTCCCCTCCCGGCGCCGCAAAGTCGTCGAAAACGACGAGGGCCGCTTGAGTCTCGGGTCCGAGCTGGTCCCAGACTGCCCCCTCGAGACTCCCGAAGTCCAGCTCTCGAAGCCGAAGATCAGCTACGGCTTCGTACCCCGCAATCCGCGCCGTCTCGGTGGCACGGATGAGGTCCGAGCTCCACACCGCGTCGAACGATCGACCGGAGAGCGCGTCGCCGAGCCGACGCGCCTGGTCCCGGCCGGCGTCGTTCAGCTCCACATCGGTCCAACCCTGGAACCGCCGTTCGGCATTCCAGGGCGTCTCGCCGTGACGGACCAGCGCAACCAGCGTCACCATGACGGGCTTCCGACGACTCCTGCCAGGAATCCGAGTTCGGAGATCACCGCGATCGCACCCAGAACATCACCGGTGACCCCGCCTATCTTCGCCCGGGACCAGCGGACGAGTACCAGCATCGCCACGCCGGCAAGCGACAACCCGAGTGCCCCGCTCGCGCCTGATCCGGCGGCGAAGGCCACCCCGATTGCCGCGGCCAGGGCGACGGCGCCCGGTCGCACGAGAGCTATGTACTCGGCGCCCAAACCCGATCCAACGGGTTCCCCCATCTTCATCGCAGACACCGCCGACGCCCGCCCCACCGCACCGGCGCCGGCGAGCGCCCACAGCAAGGTGGATGCGTCGCCTGCGGCCAATGTGGACACGAGGGCCACCTTGAGAAGGAGCGCGGTCACCAGCGCCGCCACGCCGAACGTCCCAAGCCGCGAGTCCTTCATGATCTCGAGCCTTCTCGGCTCGGACATACCACCGGCGAGGCCATCGAACGTGTCGCCGAGCCCGTCCTCGTGGAACGCACCCGTCAAGAGCATTCCGACGCCGACACCGATGACGGCGGCGGCGCCCGACCCCAATGGCGTCCGTGTCACCAAGACGGCCAGACCAACCGAAGCCCCGACGAGTCCGCCAACAACCGGAAACCAGGCGACCGAGCCGGAGAGTTCCCCGGTGGTCCTGGCACCGCGACCAATCGGCACGCGGGTGAGGAACGTCGCGGCGTTGATCAACCCTCGCACCACGACACCGCTCTCACCGCAATCCCCACTCCTCGAAGGTGGCGACGTCGACGACCGCCGCCGCCGCCAGCTTCAGCAACGGCAGCGCGGCGAGCGCACCCGTTCCCTCTCCGAGGCGCATCTCGACGTCGAGCAGAGGACGGAGGCCGAGGCGATCGAGCAGACGACCATGGCCGGGCTCAGGTGATCGGTGGCCCGCGAGACAGTGGTCGAGGAAGTTGGGCCGTTCGAAGGCGAGCGGGGCCACGGCGGCCGTGACGACGAACCCATCGAGGATGACCGGGATCGATCGAAGCCTCGCCTCGTGACATGCCCCTGCCAGAACGACCATCTCCGACCCGCCCACGAGTCGCAGCACCTCGATGGGATCGGCGCCTGTCGCTCGGGCTCGGGCCCGTTCGACCGCCTCGGTTTTCCGGTCCCATGTCTCGGGATCGATTCCTGTGCCGGGGCCCACCCAGTTCTCCACCGGGCCTCCGCACAAGGTGGAGGAGACGGCAGATGCCGCCGTCGTGTTGCCGATGCCCATCTCTCCGAGGACCAGCAGGTCGACGGTCATGTCGGCGACGGTGTCGCGACCGAGTGCCCACAATTCCTCGAAACGATCGGCGTCGAGAGCGGGCTCAACGGTGATGTCGCCGGTGGGAGCCCCGACGCCGGCGTCAACCAGACGGAGGCCCGCACCCACCGACGCCGCCATGACCGAAGACGTGGCAACGCCGGCACGAATGGCATCGACCATCGCTTTGGTGACCAGAGGATCGAACGCGCTCACACCACGCCTGGCCACGCCGTGGTCGCCGGCTGCCACGAGAAGCATCGGGTGGTGGATCGCCGGCGTATCGGTCCTCTGCCACGAGCCCAGCCATGCCGCTACCTCGTCCAGCCTGGCCAGAGCCCCCGGCGGACGGAGCACGCGCGACGCCCGGTCCAAGACCGCCTGACGGGCCAAGAGATCGGGGCCGGTGAGCGGTTCGGGACCGATGACATCAGGCACCGATGACCCCGCCCAGCAATAGGCCACGTCCGGCGACGACCAGATGACTTTCCTCCGCCCCATCGGCGAACAGGACGTTCACCCGGCCGGCAAGGTCGCGAAAACGTCGACCGAGAGGGTGGTCCGGGACGATCCCGAGTCCGACCTCGTTGCTGACCACCGCTCCTCCACCGGTCCTTTTCGCGAGCGTGGCCGCAAGGCGCCCCGAGAGCGAGAGGACGTCATCGTCGGATGCTCCGGTCATCACGAGGTTGGTGATCCACATCGTCACACAGTCGAACAGCACAAACAACGCAGGTTCGACGTTCAACACGGCCGTCTCGATGTCGATGGGCTCTTCCACAGTGATCCATCCGTCCGGTCGTTCCCGGCGGTGCCGGTCGATTCGTTCGGCCATCTCGTCGTCGCCCGCCTCAGCCGGTGCCACAACCACCACCGGTGAGCCGGATCGGTGCGCCAGTCGTTGCGCCGAGGAGGACTTCCCGCTGCGGGCGCCCCCCACCAGGAATGTGTAAGGCATCAGAAGTCGAGGCCCCGGCGAGCCATCACCCCGCGGTCATAGGCATGCTTGACCTTGGTCATCTCGGTGACGGTGTCGGCGATGCCGACCAGCGCCTCCGGTGCATCCCGACCGGTCACGACCACGTTGACGTGCGCGGGTCGTTCGGCGATGACATCGACGACCTGCTGCGAGTCGATCCAGTTCCAGTTCATCGGATAGGTGATCTCGTCGAGGATCACGAGGTCGTAATCGCCCGATCGGATCACGTCGGCGGCGAAGCTCCAGGCCTGACGAGCGATGGCCTCCGACTCCGACAGCTTCTCGGAATCCCATGTGAACCCGTCGCCAATCGCCCACCAGTCGACCCCGATCTGACGCCCGATCTTTTCCTCGCCCACCTTCCAGTCACCCGACTTGAGGAATTGGATCACCGAGACTCGCCATCCCCGGGCAACCGCGCGGAGCATCGTCCCGAATGCCGCGGTCGACTTCCCTTTGCCGTCCCCCGTGTTGACGATGACGATCGACGGCGCTCGAACCGAACCCGGGTCCGGACGGTCGACGGGCGGTGTGCTTGTTGGGTCCGTCATGTTCCTGCCGCCATGCTGGCATCTCCCTTGGCTGTTCGTGAATCGCGGGAGGGGATGACAACCACCCCGCCCACTCCGTCATCGATGATCCGGACCACCGCGCCGTAGTGGGCGAGAATGGAACCTTCGGTGAGGACCGACTGCGGTGTGCCTTCGGCAACTATCTGCCCGCGGGAGATCATGACGAGCCGGTCACAAAACTGGGCCGCCAGGGTGAGGTCGTGGATGGCGGCTATCACGGTCAACCCGCGTGAGCGGCGCAGCTCGTCCACCAATTCCAGAACGTGCTGGGCGTGTCCGACGTCGAGCGCCGATGTCGGCTCGTCGAGAAGAAGGATCGGGGCGGCCTGGGCGAGGGCTCGCGCCAGGACAACCCGTTGCAGCTCCCCCCCGGAGAGGGTTCCGAGCGGCCGTCGGGCCATGGCCGACAACTCGAGGGCCAACAGCGCCTCGCGGGCGGCGGCGATGTCGGCGGGGCCTTCGATCGAGAAGTATCCGAGATGCGGCGTCCGACCCAACAAGACGTAGTCGATGACCGTCATGTCCGGCGGTATGGCCGGGCGCTGCGGCAGGAGGGCGACCAGACGTGCCAGATCAGACCGGGGGGACCGCGTTGTGGGAACGCCCAGCACGGTGATGTCACCACTGTGGTTCACACCGCCGGCGATCGCTCGGAGGGCCGTGGTCTTGCCGGCTCCGTTCGGTCCGACAATGCCAACAAGTTCGCCGCTTGCCACTTCGAGGTCGAAACCAGCCAGGACGTCGGTACCTTCGAGCGTCACGCCGACACCCCTCATCGATATGGCGGTCATGCGACGCCTCTCGTCGTACGGAGCACGAGCACGAAGAAGGGACCACCGAGAAAAGCCGTGACCACTCCGATGGGCAGCTCCGCCGGCGCCATCACGGTTCGGGCCACCAGGTCGGCCGCCACGAGGAACGCGGCGCCGGCTACGGCGGCGAGGGGCAGAACGATCCGATAGCTCGACCCCGCCAGCAGACGAATCGTGTGGG
>JAOUGY010000300.1 GCA_029865445.1 Acidimicrobiia bacterium
ACGACGAACCAGCTGACGAGGAGCCCGCAGACGAGGAGCCCGCAGACGAGGAGCCCGCAGACGAGGAGCCCGCAGACGAGGAGCCCGTGGACGAGGCGCCGGCGTTGTATTCGGCCCGTGCCGGCGTCCGTTTCACCAACGAAAACGGTGTCTGGCGGGGTCTGCTCATTCTCGTGCACGGCCGTCTCGGAGAGGAACCCGTGGCATCGATCAGGTCGGTGTTCGTGGCTCCGGTGATGCGTGGCCACGTCGATGACGAGAACCGGGACGACACCGAGCGGCCCGACAAGGCCGATCGCCCCGACAAGGGTGACCGCCCCGACAAGGGTGACCGTCCTGACAAGGGTGACCGTCCTGACAAGGGTGACCGTGACGACCAACGGCCGGGGGACCGCCGCGACGGCGACCGGGAACATTTCCGGCCCGGCGACGACGACCACAACACCCGGCACAGTCCGAAGGACCCTGCTCGCAACGGAACGAAACAGGAGAAATCTCCCACAAGGCCCTGAGCGAACCTGCCCCAGCGAGGTGGCGACGCGGGGGAACCCCGGTGACGGGGAAGCGCCACACCTCGCTGCTCGGGAGCCTGAGGGCCGGTCCCTTCCGGGACCGGCCCTCTTCTCTGTCTGGGTGTGAGGGCTGAAGCTTCTCTGTGGAAGGAGACGAACTCTGTGTCACCCGCGACCCGCGGCATCGCGGGCGGTGACGTTGGCTTGTGTCACACCGGGCAACGACGGCCCGCCGGCTAGTCCAGGATGTGTTCGGATAGCGGGAGCCTGATCTCTACGGAGGCGCCCCCGAGGCGTCTCGAGGCGGTCACAGCCAGGCTCCCTCCGGCGCTCGCCGCGGTCCGTTTGGCGATGTCCAGACCAAGGCCCGTGGATGATCCTTCCGATCTCCCCCGTTCCACGACCCCGGCGTCCGGAAACCCGGCTCCCCCGTCGTCGACCCTCAAGATGGCCGTGTCTCCCAGTCTCGCCAGTCCCACGTCCACAGGGACCCCCTCCGTGGTGTGGCTGAACACGTTTCCGAGAATGGCGTCGATCATGGCGGCGCAGTCCAACTCCGAGACGTGGATCGGGAGAGGGAACTCGTGGATGTGCGTGGTCATGGTCCGGCCCTGGTCCTCGGCCAGAGGACGCCAGAAACCGACCCGATCGCGGAGGACCCGGGCAAGGTCGGTGGTCGCTCCTTGTGATCGGATCGGGCGGCGAGCCTCTTCGATCACAAAGGTCACCATACGTTCCAGCTCCGCGAGGTCGTCGAGGAGGCGCTCTCGCTCCAGACCCTCGGGCAACGCTTCGATATCGAGCCGAACCGACGTGAGCGGTGTTCTCAGGCGGTGCGACAGGTCGGCGGCCTGCTCTCGCTCATGCTGCAGCAGCATCGTGATTCGCTCCGCAAGACGGTTGAACTGGATCCCCACCTCGCGGATTTCGTCGGGTCCCTCGGGCGTGACTCGGGCAGTGAGATCCCCGTCGCCGAGAAGCGCGGTTGACGTGGACAGCGACCTGACCGGGCGGACGACCGACCGTCCCAGCCTGTCGGCCACGAACACGGCGATCACCGTGAGCACGAGGCCGAGCCCTCCCAGCGTCAGCCACGACCTCGTGACCCCTTCTTCCAGATCATCCGCCGGCACAAACGCCCGGACCACCACCGCCGGTCCCTCCGTTCTCGGCACCGGGACGTACACGGCAACGCCGTCTGCCAGGTCATCGTCGCGGAATGCCGTTCCGCCCTGGGCAAGGGTCAGGTCCTCGGACTCCGAAGGCGGAGGGCCAAGCACGGTCTGGTCTCCCACGATCACCGAGATGCCGTCGCGGGCCAGTTCCTCTCCGAAGTCGGCCACGGATTCCTCCACGCCGACCCGCGGCCCCAGCACCGCCAGGACCCGAGCGACGGCCTCGGCATCGCGCTCGGCCCGATTCACCGCGCGGTCGTGGGCGAGGTCCGACACCAGCACGAACAGTGGGACGAGAAAGGCTATGGCGACCATCGACGTCACGGCGGCCGAGACGACCACCATCCGTCGTCTCATGCGTCGGGATCCACCAGCTTCACGCCGACCCCGCGTCTGGTGTGGATCCAGCGTGGGTCGGCTGCGGTCTCGCCCAGCTTTCTACGCAGCCAGGACAGGTGCACGTCGACGGTTTTGTCGGCACCGCCGTACGGCTGCCTCCACACCTCCGCCAACAGCTCCCGCTTCGACACCATCTTGCCTGCACGTTCGGCGAGGTAGGCGAGCAGCTCGAACTCCTTCGCCGTGAGATCGAGAGACTCACCGGCGAGCGTGGCGTGGTGCGCATCCACGTCCATCATCAGCGCCCCGACGACGACGATCCGGTCCTCGCTCGCAGGTGCGGTCCGACGAAGGACCGCACGGATCCGGGCTTCGAGATGGTCGGCGGAGTAGGGCTTGAAAACGTAATCGTCGGCGCCGGCGTCGAGCAGCCGGATGACCTCGGATTCGTCATCTCTGGCGGTCGCCACAACCACCGGCACCGTGCTCACCGAGCGGATCATCCGCAGGGCGTCTGCCCCGTCGATGTCGGGGAGTCCGAGATCGAGTACGACAACATCGAACCTCCCGGTCAAAGCGAGTTCGACACCTGCCATCGCCCGATCGGACGTCTCGACATCGTGACCGCGTTCGGCGAGACGCTCCGCCAGCGACGATCGGATTCTTAGGTCGTCTTCTATGACTAGGACTGCAACCACGAGCACCATGAAACTACGCGAACGTAGACAATGGGACATTGGCGCCGAGTACCGGCACTCGGGCTGATTCAACTTCACGGCTGAGTTAGCGGATACTTAGGGATCGACGGAAGACAATGATGCACGTGGGTCGAAGACTTGGAGTGATGGCATGGCTGTTGGCGACGGCGCTTTCCGTCGGCGTGTCCACCGCGGCCGTCGAGGCCGTACGAGCTCAGGTCACCGACCGGCCCGACGTCGTGTCGCTGGCCACACTGCGTCGAGCCACGTCCACCACGACCACCCCGGTGGATGCCGTTCCGCAGCGACTCCCGATCGCGGCGCCGCCACCCACGTCCACCACCACTACCACTCCACCGTCGACAACCGGGTCGACACGCCCGCCTGCGACGGCAACTCCGGCTACCGAGGTCGAGCTGGCGACCCAGCCCTCGAACCCACCAACCACTTCCGCGGAGACCGGCGCGGGCGTCGAGACGCGCGAACTCGAAGGCGGCACCGTCACCATCTCCTTCGACGGCGAAACCCTCACGCTCGTGGAAGCCGTCCCCGCCGAGGGCTACGAGTTGAAGATCTTCGAGGAGCGACCACGACGGGTCGCCTTGCGGTTCTCCAGCGGGCACGGCAAATCCGTCGGCTACCTGGCGCAGGTGGTCAACGGCCACCTCCGCATCAGGGTCTTCGACTGAGCCTCACCGCAGCCGGAACAAGGCGGCCGGCGACTCCGAACCATCGGCGAATGTGAAGGTCACGGCACGGCACGTTCCGCGCCAAGCCTTCAGAGTCGCCCAGTTGAGCTGGAAGTGATCGTCCACAAAGACGAGCCCGCTCTGGCCGGCCGCCAGCGTCTCGGTCACGATTGCCTGGGTGAGGCCGGCATCGCACTGGAACGTTGTCACGTCGATCGAAGCGATCGCTGTCGTATCTGTCACGAGCGTCCCATCCGGCTCATACAGCCTGAACTTGATCGGCACCGTGCGTCCCGCCTTCGCCACGTTGACGGTCGTCGGGTCGGGGTCGAGTGGCGCGAGGAAGCCTTCGAAGTCATACGTTCCCGCCTCTTCGACGGTATACGTGACCTCGATTGTCGTGGTGTTGCCCGCCTCATCGACGGCCTCGACCCCGAAGACGTGGACCCCGGGTACGGCGGTTGGTATGAGTGCACCGGGTGGCACCGGACCCGTGCAGCTCGGCGTCGAGAGAACGTCGGTACAGGTGTACTCGGCCGCCACTTCGTCGCCCTGACCGAACACGGCGCCGTCGACCGGAACCTCGATCGTCACCGTCGGCGCGGTGATGTCGATCACGAACCCGACGGTGGCTTCAGCGCCTCCGGAGGAGGCGACACGAACGATGTGCACGCCGTCGCCGGTGACGACCACGGGGTCTGTGTACGGCACGGTGAGACCATCATCGACCGCGACCTCGAAGCTCTCCGTGGCCGAAGGTGTCAGCGTCACCGTCACGTCTGATCTGAACCATGGGGCGACGCCGGCGCCATCGAGGTCGATCGCGATGTCCGGATCGGTCGGGAGTACGTCTGCTCGGTGAGCGCCTCGCTTGAACGTCGACACCCCGACCACACCGTCACCGTTGACCACCTGGACGATGTAGTCCAACGGCGGTGACACACCGGGGCCATATCCTCCGCCACCTTGCCATACACCACCCGCAAGGGAGAGGTCGAGTGGGGTCCAGGTGGCCACGCCCGCGGCAGCGGATGACCGGTACAGCACGAGCACCCGAGAGATCCCACTCTGGGGATCCGATGCCTCCACATCGAACACCACCTGGTCCCCGGCCACCGTTGCGTTCACACTGGTGATGGCAGGCGGTGTGAAATCGGTGGTGGCCACCGCCGAGGCATCGACGTAGTGGACGAGCCCGCCCACGGAGTCGAACAGTCGCTGCGTTGGAACCCCCTCATCGACGTAC
>JAOUGY010000033.1 GCA_029865445.1 Acidimicrobiia bacterium
ACGTGGGCAGCCGCCGAAACGACCATGACCACTACGGCAGTCCGGTGTTCGATGCACAGACCTCGCAACCTGGTCCGGGCACGTTCGAAGAATGCCAAGTTCCGAGCGAACAGCACGCCCAGCACGAGGACGACCACTGAAGCAACCACCGATATGTGGGCGGTCGTCACGTCGTACAAGGGGCTGCCCGCGTACCCGGAGGTGGACGTTTCGACTATCCAGGATTCGTGGGCGGAGATCATCGTCGGCCTCCCGTGATCAACACCGCCAGAGGCAGGATCATCCGCGTGAGGAGGGTTGCCGGCGGAAGCGGGGTGCCTGCCAGCCAGAACGACGCTGCCAGTTCGAGCGCCGTCACGACGACCAGGGTCCACTCCAGCCGTCGAAACCAACGCGGGAGGCCCGAATCGAACCGGGTGGCGGCCCAGAACAACACAACCACGAGAGTGGCGGTCGGAACCGGTGCCCAGGGCCCGGCCATCCCGACCGCCGCCATGAACGCGACCTCGATCGCAGCGGTCGCCGCGAGGGTCGCTTGGAGGGCGATCAGGACCCTCGCCATCCGGCGTTGATCCGAGATCGGTGGTGCGTATGCCATACGGCAGCTTCGACCCGGTCGATGAGCGGACGGTGGGTCGAGGGTGAGTGGACGGTGAGAACCTTCAGACCATCGGAAGCGTCACCGTGGCGATGGCTCCCCCGCCGGGCCTGTTGCCCACCTCGATCGTGCCCCGGTGGGCGTGGACGATCTCCTGCGCTATCGACAGCCCCAGACCCGTGCCTGGGCCGGTACGCGCCGGGTCGCCACGGTGAAACCGTTCGAAGACGCGGTCGACATCGGCGGCCGCGATCCCGGGCCCGCGATCGGTGACGGTCAATCTCACCATGCCGTCGTCCGCATCCACTCTCGCCTCCACGGGTGGCGCGCCGTGTTTGACGGCGTTGTCGACCAGAGCCCACACGACTCTCGTGAGGGCGTCCGGATTCGCTTCCAACGGGGCGGAGGTTCCTGCGAACCCAACCCCCGCCGTTTCCGCCACCTTTCGCACGACGAGGGCCAGGTCGATCGACGACATCGCCGGTTCTGGCCCGTCTTCGGCACCGGCGAGTAGGAGCAGCTCGTCCACGAGAGCAGCCATCCGATCGGCTTCCGCCTGTATGTCATCGACGGCCCTGCGACGATCATTCGGCTGAGCGTCGGGATGCGCCGCCAGGAATCCGGCGTTCGACCGGATCGTGGTGAGCGGTGACCGGAGCTCATGAGAGGCATCGGCAGCGAACCGTCGCTGCCGCTCGAGTGTCTCCTCGAGCGCCCGTTGCGACCGTGACAGCACGTCCATCATGGTGTTGAACCGGAGGGTGAGCGTGCCCACTTCGTCTCGCGCCGGCCGCGATGGGAGCCGGGCGTCGAGATCACCGGTGAGCGCGACCTCCTCGGCGGTGCGAGACAGGCGGACGAGTGGTCGGAGGGCGCGACCGCTCACAACCCACGAGGCGAGGGCGCCGGCGATTGCCGTGACGATGGACGCGATCACGAGCACCGCCTTGAGACCGGCCAGGTCCCGTTCGATTGCGGCGATCGCCTGTGCTGCCACGGCGGTCACTCCGTCACCACGGACGGCAGCCCACGCAAATTCGCCCGTCCGCTCCGTCACGCCTTCCGCAGTTGCCCGGGAGAGGAGAGAGGTCGGGACACCGATGGGTGTGCCTTCGGCCTCGGCATCCGTGTAGAGGAGCGTCCCCCCATCATCGAAGACGAGGATGAATGGAGCCAGATCGGCCGGATCTCTGATCACGGCCGGCCGTTCGGAACCCGGTTGGAACGAGTTGAGGGTCGCTACAGCCTGGGTTGTGAGCCGGTCGAGTTGTTCCTGAGGGCTGGTGCGACCCGCCAGACCGTTGATCATCCACGCGAACACGATGACCGTGGACGTCGCCAGCAACGTCCCCAGAAGAGCGAGCCGCGTGCGGATTCTCATGAGCGGAGGACGTACCCGACACCACGTACAGCATGGAGGACTCGAGGTTCTCCCCCAACCTCCAGCTTGCGGCGCAGATACCCCACGTAGACATCGACGATGTTCGAGCTGGTGTCGACATCGAGGCCCCACACCGACTCGAGGATGCGAGCCCGCGACAGAACGATGCGCGGGTTCCTGAGGAAGTGCTCGAGGAGGTGAAACTCGAGAGTGGTGAGCTCCACTTCACGTCCACTGCGAGTCACCTCCATGGGATCCACAGCCATCACGACGTCCTCGAAGCGGAGCACCTCGCCACCTGGGGGATGCCGCCGCAGCAAGGCCCTGACGCGGGCCACGAGCTCTTCGTGGGCAAACGGTTTCACGAGATAGTCGTCTGCGCCGGCCTCGAGGCCTGCCACCCGATCCGGCACCCGGTCGCGTGCCGTGACCATGAGAATCGGTACATCGTCACCGGCTGCTCGGATGCGGCGACACACCTCCATACCGTCGAGGCCCGGCAACATGAGATCGAGGACGACCAGGTCGACCGGCCGAGCCAGATCGAGCGCAGCGGCACCATCGCCGACCACTACAGGGTCGAATCCCTCGTATCGGAGAGCGCGCTCGACGGCGGCCGCGATGCGCGGATCGTCCTCCACCACGAGCACAGTCGCCTTCATCGACGCACATGTTTGCACCCAAACATGAGGCGACGATGAGGACTCGTGTGGCTCCTACCGGCGCTTCATCCGCTTCGTGATGGCTCCCAGATTCGGGGCCCACCCTGCGCCCCATACCCTGCCCGAGATGATCGGACCGTCGGGGTTCCAATAGGTATCTTTGACGCGCGCAACGGTCGGCCACCGGAAGTCGTAGGGCACCACCCCGAGGACCTTGCCGTTCCAGGTTCGGGCCTCGCGGGGTTTGCGCAACTCCTGGACGACGGCGATGACACCGACGACCGCCAGCACCAGCTTCCAGACGTCGTTGAAATCCATCTTGTGGGAGCTTCGTTCCTTCATACCTCCGAGCGTACCCCTCGCCCGCCGGTACGAATCAGGTCGACGTCGATCCCGAGGACGACGAGAATCGCCCCATGGACGCCGCACCGTGGTCGAGATTGAAGAGCGAGATCTATGGATTGGTGTGGCGGAACTCACGCTCCAACCGCAGGATCGTGTCGATCGCTCGGGTCGAGCCGGAGCATGTGATCCTCGACATCGGGTGCGGGCCCGGAGCCGCCGTCCGCAATGCGGCGACGCTCGCTGCCAAGGCCGTCGGGGTCGACCGAAGCGAACCGATGATCGAGATCGCCCGGCGTCGGTCGCGCCACCTCGGCAACGTCGAGTTTCTGGTTGCGGGAGCAGAGGCGCTCCCATTCCCCGACGCGTCGTTCGACCGTGTCTGGAGTGTCCACGCCTTTCACCATTGGGAGGATCCGGAGGTCGGTATCGAGGAGGCGGCCCGGGTCACACGGCCCGGCGGCCGCCTCCTGATCTCGGAGGACGAGAGCAACGGGGCGCACGGCATGGATCGGGAGCACGCAGAGAAGCTGGCGGACGCGCTCGTGGAGAGAGGATTCGCGGAGGCGACAGTGGAGAAACGCGGCCGCCAACTCGTGGTCATTGCCGTCCGATGAAGAACCGGCCCACAACAGGGTCGTCGCGGATACTCGACACCACCATGTCCCCGCTCTCTACCTCCGTGAGCGAGTATCTGATGTGAACGTGGCAGACGATCGACACATGAAGGTGGTCCAGAACTTCGATGCCTTCTACCGGGCCGAGTATCGGTCGGTTGCCCGGCTGGCACATGTGCTCACGGGCAATCTCGCCGCCGGGGAAGAGATCGCCCAGGAGGGCTTCCTGGCGGCGCTCAAGAGCTGGGAAGAGATCGGTTCGTACGAATCACCCGCAGGGTGGGTGAGGCGCGTCGTCGCCAACAAAGCCGTTTCCCGGCGGAGGCGCCTGGCCATCGAGGACCGATACCTCGCCTGGTTTCGCCCATCCGAACCTTCCGAGCTCTCCAGCCCCACCATCGACGTGATCGATGCCATCCGTACCTTGAGTGCCAGACAGGCCCAGGCGATCGCTCTCCACTACTTCTCCGACCTGTCGCTGGTAGAGGTCGCCGACATCATGGGGTGCTCGGTGGAATCGGTCAGGACTCATCTCAAACGCGCCCGTACCCGGCTCGCCGAGTTGCTGGGGGATTCCTCATGAACATCGACGAACGACTCCGCACCGCCTCCGCCGACCTGGCCGAGGTGCATCGGCGGCGTCCCACACCGACGCTCAGGCCCCAACCACCTCACCGGCGTTGGATGCCTGCGGCAGCAGCGGCCGCCGTGGTCCTCATCGTGTTCGTCGGCTTCGCCGCCAGGGACGGCACGCCAGTCGACCCGGCGAACCTCACCACGGTGACGACCACCCAGTTCACAACCACCACGACAACACCCACGACCTCGACGACGGAGTCCGCCACGACCACCGACCCCGTCGTCCCGGTCGACCCGGAGTTGGCCTGGAGCGAGACGGACGCGGAACGCATGGTCGAGGGATACCTGGCGGCGCTGGCAGACGGACAATGGGACATCGCCGCGTTCTCGATGGAGAACAACGGCGTCGCCCCCAAGGGGGCACTCCGGGGTGAGACACCCCGAGACTTCCTCGAGCGTTCCTGCGGGACAGGACTATGCGCTGGGCCGTATGTGGTGGTGGCCGATGGTCCGGGGGTCATCAACCCGGAGACAGCCCAGGCGGAGTCATCGGTCACGGTGACCCACGTCGCGAGCGGGGAGACCCGCGGCATTCGTATCGCAACGTTCGAAGGCCAGCCGATCATCGCCGATCTCCCACCATTGGCTTCCGGCGATGGCGACTCCCTCGTCTCGACCTTGTTCGGGGACGACCCGCCCGACGACCTCGCCATCGGCCGGTTCGAAGCAATCGAAAGATGGATCGGCGGAGCTCGGACCTGGGAGCTGCAGTGGCTGGTCGACGATTTCCAGGACGTCGACGGGGGCGTTGCACTGGCGTACGAGGCCGGCCCTGGACGGTATGTCCTCACGCCCATCGGTGCACCGGAACGGAACGAGGCCGGACAGTGTCCTGGGCTCTTGGGAAGAGGCATCGCTGTGTTCGAATCGTGCGATCCCACAGTCTTCGGGCCGGCAGGCGAGGCCGTGACGACCGATCGATTCGGGCCCATCACCGGAGGCGACGGCGGCTGGTCGTACTACGTCGAGCGCAACGGCGTGTTGGTCAGCGGAGCCGGAGACGCCGAGGGGAACATCACCGGGCTGACAGCCGGCCAGGTGGATCTGCTCGGCGACGACTACGCCTCCGGCCTCCGCATGTCACCGGACGGATCGCTGATCGCCTACGTCGACCACGCCGACGAACGAGCCGAGTCCCACTTCTTCAGCCGGGTGGTCGTCGTGAAGAGAATCGATTCAGGCGAGGAACTGGACCGCGTCGCGTTCGACACACCGGTGCTGTGGCTCGAGTTCGACGGGCGCTGGCTCGTTGTTGGGCTGGCCAACGCCGATCATGGCGGCAATCCCGAACAGGAGCGCATCGCCGCGTACAACCTGGCGAGCGGCGACGTCACCGCCGCCGATTCGTCGACGCGGCTCTGGCTGCCGTGAGAGGGACATCCTCACTGCTCCCAATCCTGTCCCCACCAACTCCGACGGCCCCGCGGTTTTCCGAAGTTGGGCGGCCACGGGTCGCCAGCGAGATCCCCGGCCTCGTCCCGACGCGCCAATTCCAGCAGGGAATCGAGACTGAATGCCACATCGTCGATCGGCTCCATGAGGTCACCCACCGTCTCGTACCGCGCCGCAAACGTGCCCATGGGGAAGTCCGCGAGTTCTGCAGCGGGAACCTCATCCCAGGTGAGGGGCGCCGATACCCACCCCGTGGGACGCACTGAATAGGCGCTGGCGACAGTCCGGTCTCGGCTGTTCTGGTTGTAGTCGAGGAACACACCGTGGCGGTTGTCCTTCCACCATTCGGTCGTTGCCAGATCGGGCCTCCTCCTGGCGACTTCCCGCCCTAGGGCGAGGGCGGCGCGGCGGACCTCCAGAAACGGGTACTGCGGTTCCATGCGCACATAGACGTGGATGCCTTTCGATCCCGACGTCTTCGGGTAGCCGACGAGACCGTGGTCGGTCAGTACCTCGTTGACGACAAGCGCAGTCTGCTGGACGTCAGCCCAGGTCGCTTCCGGGGTGGGATCGAGGTCGATCCGCAGTTCGTCCGGGAACTCGACTTGTTCCACTCGTGTCGACCACGGGTTCAGGTCGATGCAGTTGAGTTGCGCCATCCAGATGACGTCGAACGGCGCCCTGGGCACGAGGTACCCGGCGGTTCTGCCCGATGGGAACTCCACCGTGTACCGCTCGGTCGCCGACTTCGGGGCCCGTTTCTGAAAGAAGGGCTTGGCTTCGACGCCGCTCGGCCACCGCTTGAGCATCGTGGGGCGACCGAACACCCCGGCGAGAGCGCCGTCGACACAGGTCAAGAAGTGTTGGACCACGTCGAATTTGGTCCACCCCTGTTTGGGAAACATCACTTTGTCGGGGTGGGTGATGACGAGCGGATCTCCGTCGATCTCGACGATGACGTCTTCCATTCGCCGAGTGTGGCACTCACCGCTCGAAGACCGCGGCGGGCCGCAGTGCCCGGGCACCTAGAATGGCGGTGAAACCCATCCATGGGTTCGATCGGAGCTGAGGCCCTTGATTCGCAATTTGTGCCGGGCGTTGCTCCGGATCCGGGGCTGGACTCTCCTCGGCTCCCCGCCCCAAACGGCGAAGTATGTCGTGATTGCCGCGCCGCACACGTCGAACTGGGACTTTCCCATCATGCTGGCGATGGCCGGCGCCTTCGGCCTCCGTCTGTCGTGGATGGGGAAGGACAGTCTGTTCCGAGCACCCTTCGGCTTCATCATGCGCCGGCTGGGCGGGGTACCCGTCAAGAGGCACACAGCCCACAACGTCGTGGACCAGACAATCGCCGCCTTCGAGGCGGCCGAGCGCTTCGTTCTGGCCATCCCCGCCGAGGGCACCCGCTCACGCACCGAACACTGGAAGTCGGGTTTCTATCACATCGCCCGTGGCGCCCGGGTCCCCATCGCCCCCGCGTTCCTCGACTACTCGAAGAAGGAGGGCGGCTTCCGACCGGCGATCGAGCCCACCGGCGACATCAAAGCCGACATGGACCTGATCCGGGCCGCCTACGAAGGCGTCTTGGGCAAGGAACCGTCGAATCAAGGCCCGATTCGACTGGCACAAGAGATCCCCAGTTCAACGCCCGGTGGGGGTACTCCGGCGTGACTCACACGGCGTCGCGGCGCCGGATCGCCCATGACAGGACTGCCAGCGCCACCGCCACGAGCGCAGCGATCGAAACAATCCCGCCCCCCGCACCAGGCTTGACCGATCCCAACACATCCATCGCGTCGCGAGGAAGGTCGACCACTCCGGCATAGATCGACAACGCCAGTCGCCAGACCGACGATGCCGCCAGGCCAGGAACGAACGAGGCGATGATCCCTTCCCAAATGAAGACGTAGCCGAGGCCCACCAGAAGGGAGCGGGAGAAGAGGTAGCCGAGTGGAAGGAAGACCGCTGAGTATGCGACCGCCGCCGCCGCATACAGGCCGAGCACGGGAAAGGCGAGACTCCAATCTCCGGCCGACAAGCCCGCCCCGAACAGCGCCGGCAACCACCCGATGAAGGCGATCAGAAGGGCCGCCATGGTCAGAGCGACCCATGCCGACAACGCGAACGCAACCCTCCCGATGGGCGAGATGAACAAGAACGGCAATGTCCCGCCGTCGCGCTCATCGCGGAGCACCGCCGTGCCCAGGAACAGCATGGCGATCGACAAGGTGGCGGCCGGTGCGGTGGAGATGACCTCTTGAAACGTCGTCGCGGCTCGACTTGCGGGCTCGCCCAGCACGGCAACCCACGCCAGCACCCCGGCCACCGAGGCCAGGGCGATCATCCCCGCCAGCCGTTTGCCTCGAAGCAACCGCTTCAGCAGGTGCACACTGAGCGTGGTGTTCATGTCGCTGCCTCCACCAGATACCGGAACACACTCTCCATCGACTCGTCGGCCGGAGCCACCTCGAAGACCCGGATACCCAGGTCACGGGCGCTGGTGGGAATGCTGTGCGCAAGCCGGGACGGGTCGGCGGTCGTGACTTCACAGGAGTTGCCGTTGAGCGACACTCCGTTCACACCTTCCACGCCCAGGAGCGCCTGAGCCAGATCCCTCGGTCTGTCACATGTGACTCGAACCTGGCGAGGTTTGTCGGTCATCGAAGCGCGCAACGCTGCGAGGTCGCCGGTGGCTGCGAGACGGCCGTCGACCATCGCCACCACCTGATGGGTCATTCGTTCGACCTCGACCAGCACGTGCGAGGACACGATCACGACGACACCCTGCCCGCCCAGGCGGACGAACAGGTCGATGAGGTGCGCCCTCTGCACGGGATCCGCTCCGTTCAACGGTTCATCGAGCACGAGCACTTCGGGCCCCGTCACCAGGGCGGCACCCACCTTGGCCCGTTGTTTCATCCCCTTCGAGAACCCGCCCAACTTCCGGTCTGCCACGTCGACGAGCCCAACGAGTTCCAGCGTCCGGTCGACCGCCGCTGCAGGCTCGTCCAGCCGGGCGAGCGATGCCTTCAGTGTCATGAAATCCCGAGCGCTGAGATCGGGGTACACGGCCTCGTCTTCGGGAACCATCGCAACCTTCGAGTACACAGAACGGTCGACCCGGGGGTCGACGCCGAGAAGACGCACCTGACCCTGGCTGGGGACCTGCAACCCGGTGAGTACCCGGAGAAGTGTCGTCTTGCCGGCGCCGTTCGGTCCCAACAACCCGGTCACGCCCGGTCCGAACGACACGGTCACGTCTGACAGGGCCACCTTCTGTCCGAACCATTTGGACAGCCCTATGGCTTCAGCCGTCATGCGAGTCTCCGATAGCTGCGATACACCCATGCCGAACCTGCAACCGCCACAGCCAGCACCCCACCGACCGCAACCCAGGGCGAGAAACCCGCGAGTTCGGTCGCCGTCGCGCCCATGTCGACATCGAAGAGCCAGTCTCGAATGTGCCGGGCGAAGCCGTCGAACGCGAGCAGCGAGAAGTACTCACTGCCCGAGAACCCGGCTCGGGTGAGCGTCTCGGCAAGACCGCCGCCCGCGATCACGATGCCGAGGAACGTGGCGGCCGCGAATGCGGTTCGATCGATGTACGAGGAGACGATGGCGAGCAGCCCTCCGTGAACAAGCGCGAAAGCGAGGGCCACTACGACGACCTTCCACACGATGTCCATGTTCGAGCCGAGATAGGAGAGGAAGCCGTCGTTGCTCAAACCGGCGCGGCCGAGGTGGAGTGCGAATTGCGGCACGAGATAGATCGCCATTGCCATCGACAGGTAGGCGGCGGCCTTGGAGCCGAGGTAGTCGCCCACGGTCATCGGGCGCGAGAAGTAGACCGACGTGACCCCATGGGCCCGGTCGGGTCCGAGCAGTTCTGGAATCGTCACCGCGAGGAACAGCAATGAGATCCGCGAGTACACGTCGAAGAGCTCCGGGTACGACGGAAGCCCTTCGGAGGCGGCTGCTGCCAGCGACCCGGCCACATACTGGATCCCGATGAACACCGAGGCGAGCACGACACCGATGGCCAGCAGGCCCCAGGGCAGGACCTTCCGTCGGGCCTTTCTCCGGAGTCCGAGGATCCTCCGAACCCCGTCGGCGTAGATGGCGCGCCGTACTCCGGAACGACCTCGAAGGGCGCCGTCGTAAGCCCGGTAGCCGCGATCGAAGATCACCGCATCGCTCATGCCGCTCCTCCTGCGGAATCCAGGAACTCGTCCTCCAACGACACCGACCGGCGTCCCATTCGGAATATGCCGATGCCATTGGCGGTCGCCGAATCACGGATGATGTCGAACACCTGGTCGTCGGGGGCGACGACCGCCACGCGATTGCCGGTCACGGACACGTCGAGTCCGGCGGCCACGAGGTCTCGGGCGAACCCGTCGACGGCGCCCATCACCTCGACGGTGATCGAAACGTCCGACCGTCGCTCCGCCAGGTCACCTGATCGGATGAGCTTCCCGGCGTCCAACATCACCACCCGCGTGCAGGTCTCCTCGATGTCGGTCAGAACGTGAGATGACACGATCACGTTGATTCCGAACCCACCGAGACGCCGGATCAAGGCGAGCATCTGTTCACGTCCCGCCGGGTCGAGACCGGATGCCGGTTCGTCGAGCAGGACCAGCTTCGGACCGTGCACGATCGACTGAGCGAGCTTCACCCGTTGTTGCATGCCCGTGGAGAAGTCACCCAAGAATCGGAACCGTTCCTCTTCGAGCCCGACGAGGAACAACGTCTCGGACGCCCGCCGTCTGGCGTCTTTGGGCGGCACACCGGCGAGCTGAGCGGCGAAGGCTACGAAGTCTGCTGCCGTCTGATCCTTGGGGATGCAGTTGCCTTCCGGCATGTATCCCACGGTGGCCCTCACCGCCAGCGGGTCGGTCCGGGCGTCGGTACCAAACACCGTGATGGAGCCGGATGTGGGGTGGACGAGGCCGAGCATGATTCTCAGCAGAGTGGTTTTCCCGGCACCGTTGGCACCCACGAGACCGGTGACACCTGGCTCCACAGTCAGCGAGAGTGCGTCCAGGGCGGTGACTGCGCCGAACCGTTGGGTCAGGTCTCGAGCGACGACTATCGACATCGTTGGTGATCCTGGCACACCCGGATGTCTCTGAACATCGGGCATGCCCCTGGTACGGCCCTGAGGCGCGACTCGATGTCGGGGGCCCCGCCGGACGGCGCCATGGTGATCCGCGTTCTGAAATTCCGCATCTCAACGAGGCTTGCCCGCCAGGAAGAGGGCGACAGCCTTTTCTATCCTTCGAACCCTCGTGTTTTGTCCCTTCGCACCATTGATTAGATCGATGTGATAGCGCTGGATACTGTTGGACAGTCCGTCGAAGAAGGCTCGCGCGCCCTTCGCCTCAGCCATGGCCGCGGCGAAGTCAGCCGGGACATCGACCGAGCGTGGCTTCGCCGCTACAGCCAGTTCCACCCGGATCGCGTCGCCGGCCGCGAGACCCGACTCCTTCCGGACGGCGGCGCTGACCGGGATCATCGATCGTCCGGACATGACACCCACCGTCGTCTGGAAGGAGTATCCGTTGATCACCACCATCACGGGTGGCCTCTTTCCGGCCCCGAGTGCCTCGATGATCTCTGGCGGGACGACGATTCCCGTGTTGTTGCCGGTGGCGGTGAGGACGGTGTCAAAGGCATGGGTTGCAGGCACGAGATCTCCGAGCGCGAAACAAGAGCTGGATCGAGGTGGAGCCTAGAACGTTCATCAACTCACGTCCGCGAGACCGGTCCGAACCGCTCTGTATGCCGTAGGGTTCGTTCAGGAGGATCCGTCATGAGGGTGATTCTGGGACTCACGGCGATGGTGATCGTGTCGATGACCCTGCCCGCCATGGCTACAGCGGAACCGCTCCCTCCGGGTGGAACGTTCTTCGACGACGACGGTCACGTCTTCGAGGGTGCGATCGAGGCGATTCGGGAAGCGGGCGTCACAGTGGGGTGTGATGCCTACGGGTCGTACTTCTGTCCCGACGTGCCCGTCACCCGCTACGAGATGGCGACGTTCCTGGTCCGCGCCACCGGCTCCACCCCGCGGCCACCCGAGAGACTCACGGATGTCACGGGCGTACACGCTCACAATGTCGGCGCCCTCGAGGCGGCGGGTTGGGTGAAGGGGTGCAACCCGCCGGCCAACACCGCATTCTGCGGCGACCGTCCGATCACCCGCGCCGAGATGGCCACCATGCTGACACGCGCGTTCGAGCTTTCCCCGTCCATGATTGACACGTTCGATGACGACGACGGCACGGTGTTCGAGGCCGACATCAACGCCATGGCCGCTTCCGGAATCACGGTCGGCTGTGACCCCCCAGCAAACCGTCGTTTCTGCCCGACCGACGTGGTGACCCGAGGTCAGATGGCGGCGTTCCTGGCCCGGGCGCTGCACCTGCCCACGCCGGCGCCGACCGACGCATTCGATGGTCGTATGGTGTTCGGCACCCATGGCGCGAGCTTCGGCCTCACTCAGCTCGCCGTGCTCGACGGAACCCGCCTTCCAGTGGTGGTCTCCCGGGAATGGTCGTCGCAGCCGGAATTGTCTCCCGACGCGGGCACCATCTCCTACATCGACCTGTTCGGGCTGTGCCCGAGCGACAACCCGAAATCTCCCGAATGTGTGAGACGCTTGTTCTCGATCCCGTTCGAAGGAGGCGCCCGGCGACAGCTGACACCCGACTGGCTCGACGTCGCACCCGGTGTCGACGCCTACATCTGGTCTCCGGACGGTGAAACGATCTGGTTGTCGGCAGGGGAGGCCGGAGGTATGTCGATGTGGAGTCTCGACGTGGCCACGCAGGCTCTGGACCGGATCCGAACCATCGAAGAAACGGGGGCCATCGTGTGGGCCCCGACCGGACTGGCGGCTGCCATCCACGACTCCGCACAGGCGATCACGGTGATCGACCGGACGGGTGGGGTCCTGGATCGCTTCTCCCACGACAACCGGACGTTGTCGCTCCTGCAGTGGTCCCCGGACGGCACCCGACTGGCCCTGCTCTCCGACGCCACGATGGGCGGGGTCGCACCCGGCGAATCCGACATCCTCGTCATCACACCTTCGACCGGTGAATGGCGATCCGTGGCCCGTGTCGAGTACGTCACCCACCTCGCCTGGTCACCGGATGGAACGAGGCTCGCCTACGTCGACTCCGACGGCACCACCGGGGCGGAGAGCATTCACATCGCGACCCTCACCGGTGGGGACCCCGACATCGTGCTCTCGGACATCCCCGATGGCGTGCTTGGGACGTTCGACTGGTCGCCCGATGGAGACCAGATCGCCTTCGTGACGGGAGGGTCCTCCGGCGACAGCGTGATACACCAGATCCACGCAGTCAGGTTGAGCGACGCCGCCATGTGGCCGATCACTCCCCCGGGATTTTGGGCCTTCTCGTATTCCTGGCGCTGACAACGCGAGTCGTACTCCGTCGTCGGCCGGAGCGGCCTAGGGTCGGCGAATGCTTCGAGACGCCGCTTCGGTTCCGATCACGGTGATCGCCGACGCCGCCCGGGTCGATGATCTGGCGGCGGTGCTGGCTGCGGCGGATCGCGTGGCGATCGACACCGAAGTCCCGATCGACGGTCCGCGCTCCGGCGAACTGCGAGTGATGTCCGTCGCAACCCGCACTCCCGATGGGGAGCGAGCGTTCGTCATAGACGCCAGAGATGTTGACCCCATGCTGCTGGCGCCGGTCCTCGAAGGGGTCACCGCCGACGCTTGGAATGCCGGCTTCGATGCGCGGGTGATCGACGCCGCCGTGTACCGCACCTCCGACACCACCGGGGCGATCACCTGGTGGGACGCCCAGATCGCCGACGCCCTCATCCACCAAGGGCGAAGCGGATTCGCCTGGTATCACGGGCTGGCGTGGGCAACGTCTCACTACCTCGGAATCGACATCGAGGGAAAGGGCACCACCCAACTCTCCTTCACGGCAACCGACGACCTCACGGCCGAGCAGATCTCGTATTCGGCTGCCGACGCCGTTCTCACGCTCTGGGTTTCCGATCGAATTCGAGTCGAAATCGAGCGCGCCCGGCTGTCCGAGATCTGCGAGATCGAACAGGGGGCCCGTCCATTTCTCGACCGGATGGAGCGCACGGGACTTCCTTTCGACCACGAGGGATGGAAGATCGAGCTCGCCCAAATCGAAGCCCAGCACCGGGCGTCGATAGGGAAGCTCGCAGGACTCACCGGCGGGGGCCAGGGCACTCTGTTCGACGACGTGGTGGAACCAACCTGGAACCCGGCGTCGGACGCCCAGGTTCGGGAGGCGCTCAACCGATGGGCCGCGCCGCAGGTCCGAATGTGGGCCAAGACCCGCGAGGGCGCGGAGCGGCTGCTCACGGACACCGACTCGATGCGGGCAGGCGTGTTGAGGGAGATCGGCGGCGAGTTGTGCGAGGCGCTCCTCGAATACCGGAACCAAGCCAAGGTCATCACGACCTACGGCGAGTCCATCGTGGAACACGTCCACCCCGACGGGAGGCTCCGACCCCAATACGTGCAAGTGGTCGGGACCAACACGGGTCGGCTGGCCAGCCGCAACCCCAATGCCCAGAACTTCACCCCCAGGATGAAGCCGTACCTGCGGCCGGAGCGGGAAGACAGGGTCTTCGTTCATGCGGACCTGAGTCAGGCCGAACTCCGGTATCTGGCCCAGGTGGCAGAGGACGAGCCGCTGCGACGGGCGTTCGAGCGAGGTGTGGACGTCCACGTGTCCACCGCCGCATCGATGTTCGGTTTCGAACCCGAGGACTTGTCCGACTCGGATCCGGAGCGATTCAAACGTCTCCGCCAAATCGCCAAGGCGCTGAACTTCGGCATCGCCTACGGATCGGGGGCAGCATCACTGGGGAGAACCCTCACCGCTGAGGGCACGCCAACCACCACCGAGGAGGCGGCCGAGCTCCTCGCCAGGTACCGCCGCACCTACCCCGGTACCGCTTCGTGGGGAGAGGCGCGTATCGCCGAGATCAAGAAGATCGCCGAAGAGACGTCGGTGATCGACTGGCGGCTGAGCATGCGACTGGCGCGCGGCTTCCGTGACATGGATTCGATCCGGCGTGAGTTCCGTGCCATCGAGGGTCGCCGTCCGACCGTCGACGAGATCGCCGAGCGGCACCCCGACCGGATCGATTCACCCGATGTACGAGCGGAGATCGAGTGGCTGGCGCGATACTCGGCTCCCGTCGCCCTCGTGTCCGGCGGCGAGCCGTTCCGGTTCTCGAGCCGGACCCTCGCCGGACGCAGGCAGCAGTTCGAGCTGCACCTGGACCGGCTGTTTCTGGTGGCGTCGATCTCGGCGATCCGGTCGCCCGACCCCGACCTGGAAAGCGTGCGGCACCGGTTCGAACGCGACCACGCCGTGAGCCTCACCGCAGCATCCGACGGCCACGTGGAGCGGGTCTTCGAAAACCGATCTTTGCGACGGCAGTACATCGAGAGCCTCGGCGACTGCCTGGGTGATGACGTGGCCCACGCCTGGCTTGGCAAGGCGGCACGCGAACGGGTGTCTGCGATGGTGAATGCCTGGCGGAACGCCCCGATCCAGGGCGGCGTCGCCGACATCATGCTGAGCGCCTACGCCGACCTCCATCAACGCCTGGAACGCTACCCGAGTGCCCGACCCGTGCAGACGGTGCACGACTCGGTCGTCATCGAATGTGACGTCTCTGATGCTCCTTCTGTTGCCGAGGAGGTTCGCACCGCGCTCGAGACTGCATCCCGGCGATTCTGCCCCGACGTCACACCGCGAGCCGATGTCGACATTCGCACGTCCCTCGCAGATGCTGACACCCTCCCGACGACCTGAGGGTCCGTCTGGTTTCATTGGCAACCGAACGAAGGAGACCGATGGCGCGGATACTCGACTACAACGGCCGCGAGGCGGACCGAACCGTGACGGTGTCGTCGCTCCTGGGGCGCCGGGGACAGCCCGGTCACCTCGCCCAGGTGACGGCGTCCACCGCCGACGAGGCTGCGGCCGCCGAGGCGGCCGCCATCGAGATGGTTGTGTGCATGTCGCAGGCGGTCCCCGAGGTTCGGGCCGGGTCGGCCCGGTTGTTCGTCACGGCGGCGATCGACTTCACGGGTTCTGTCACCGCCGACGAACTGCTCGGTGTCGCCTACGACGCCCTGGCAGCCGGAGCCGACGCCGTGATAACGGCTCGAGGAATGCAGTCCGTGGAACGGCTGGCGGAAGAGGACCTCCCCGTGATGGGCCACCTCGGGTTCGTGCCCAAGAAGTCCACGCTGTACGGCGGGGTGCGGGCAGTCGGAAAGACCGCCCCCGAGGCGGTCGACCTGTGGAACCGATTCCGACGCCTCGAAGATGCCGGGGCGTTCGCGGTGGAGTGCGAACTGATCCCTGCCAGGGTCATGGCCGAGATCGACCGGCGCACGGGACTGTGCACGATCTCGCTGGGTTCAGGAGCGGCCGCCGACGTCCTGTTCCTGTTCACCACCGACATCTGCGGCGAGGGCGGACGGACGCCCCGCCACTCTCGCACCTACGGGGACCTCGCTTCGTTGTACGAACAGGTCCGAGCCGAGCGGGTCAGAGCCCTCACCGCCTACCGGGCCGACGTGGCGGCGGGGGCGTTCCCGGACGAAACAGAAACCGCCGAGATCGATCCCGAAGAGTTCGACCGGTTCTTGGAGGCGCTCACCTGATCGACGCGCAGCTCCATCAGCGCAGCTCCATCAGCGCAGCTCCATCAGGAGACGGCCACCGCCTCGACCATCTCTCCCAGCGTGAAGAAGGTGAAATCGGTGATCGGGCGAGCCTCCACCTCGGCCGTAGCTCCCCAGCCACCTCCCTGCGACAGCCTTTGCCGGTCGATCCATGCCGTTCCCAGGCCCAGTCGCGAGGCCGGCACGTGGTCGTGGAAGAGACTCTGTGCCGTGTGGAGAACATCGGAGTCTCGGAGCGAGAGGTCGGTCTCGAGGCGGGACAGCATGTAGGCGAAGTTTACGGGATTCGGTTTGTAGGAGCCGATCTCTTCGGCGGTGTAGACGGCGTCGAAGTCCACACCGAGCCGCCGGTTGGACGCCGCGAGACCCTCACGATCCACGTTCGACAGTATGACCAGCCGGAAACGTTCGGCGAGCGATCGGAGGGCATCGGCGGAGTCGGGGAATGCCGGCCACATCGGCACCGAGGCACCGAACGCGCTGTCGAGGTGATCGTCGGTGTCGAGATTCAACTCCGCCGCCAGCGACCGGTGAACGCGACGGAGGATCTCGGGATAGACCTCGTGGGGCGTTTCGGCCTCTTGCCGGCTCTCGTGACGGGCAAATGCTCGAAGTGCCGGCTGCCTGGTGATGTCTGACCTGTGGTTCGCGGCGATCACGGGCTGGAGCGCATCCCAGATGCCGGTTTCCCAATCGATGAGGGTGCCGTAGCAATCGAAGGTCAAGACTCGAAAGTCGGTGAGGTTTCTCATGGACCGATCCAAACCTCAGGAGCGCAATCGGTGCAGATGGATTCCGTCACCACGGTCGCGGACCGCCAGCATCGTCGCCCACAACCGCCAGGGCTCGCCGGACGAGTCAGGCACACACTGGATTGCCACGGTTCGCCAACCATCGGTTCTGTTCGTACAAAGGACCTGCGACGGCGCCGGCCAGGATCCGGGTCCTCGTATCGTCCCACCGAGACGAGTACTCGGCGGGATCGTCCACGACAGCAAACGCCCCGGAGCGGCTTCTCAAGACGAAGGACGGAAACGCCGGGCGTCCCGTAGGCATCCCTGACGGTTGATACCTGAGGTCGAAGCTCCACCGCAGGGTGTCCGACTCGTTGGGGAGGGCACCGTGCTCGGTGAAGCGATCCAGCAACACGAGTGACCCCCTGGGGCACGGAAGCGGCACCGGATCTCGTCCATGACGGTCCAGGAGCACCTGCGGGATGTAGTTCTCGGCCGCGTTCTTCACTCCAGGGCAATGCAGGGTGAGCGCCGCCTCACGGTGCGAACCGGGGATCGCTGCGAGACACCCCATCTCCTCGGTTGCGTCGGTCATGGCGACCCACACGGTGAGCATCTCCGTACCCGCCGCCTCGTCCATGACGGCTCCGAAGTCCTGGTGCCATGTGGTGGCGCCGATGTTCGAGTACTCCGCCACCGGCCCGCTCAGGAACCGTTGAGGCGGCTTCAGCCTCGCTTGCTGAACCGGGTTCAAGATTATCTCGCCCCCGAGAACGCTCTCGGCGATGTCGAGGATCGTGGGGTGGCTCAAGAGCCGGAACAGGGCCTGTCCGGTGTGGACACGTATGAACTCCGGCGGGAGCTGTTCATAGTCCAGCGGAAGTGAGATTCCCAGGTAGTAGAAGGTCGCCGGGTTCTCCGAAATGAGGGCGAAATAGCGCTCTTGGAAGTCCAGACCCTCGTGGGTCGAGGAGAGCTGTCCGAGTTCGTACATCCGGTGCGCTGCGTCATCGAGAGCCCGCTCGTATTCGGCGACCACCGGATCGAGATCGGCTGCCACGAGGGCTCCAGGAATGACGAGGAAACCCTGGTCATGGAATGATTCGAGCTGGCGATCGGTCAGCATGTGGCGATTCTGAGCAGTCCGTGGCCGTCAGTCAATGGGTTTCTGAGCGATCGGTAACCTTCACACATGAGCCCGAAGCTCGATGATGCAGTCCTGATCGACGACTGGCACGTCGTGGCGCTCGCATCCGACGTTGGGGATCACCCGGTCGGAGTCACGCTCCTCGGGCGCGATCTGGTCGTGTGGAGGGGAGTCGATTCGATCCATGTGTGGGATGACCTTTGCCGTCATCGTGGAAGCCGGCTGTCGCTCGGCACGATCGCGGACGGCTGCCTCACCTGCCCGTATCACGGTTGGGTGTACGACGGAACCGGAAAATGCATCCGCATCCCCGCGCATCCCGATCAACCACCACCGGGTCGTGCGACGGTACCTTCGTATACGGCCCGGGAGCGATACGGCTGGATCTGGGTTTCGCTGGGCGACCCCCGATACGACATACCCGTTTTTCCCGAATGGGCGGATCCGGCGTTCAGGAAGATCCATTGCGGACCGTACCGATTCAGGGCCGCCGCCCCTCGGGCGATAGAGAACTTCCTGGACGTGGCGCATTTCCCGTT
>JAOUGY010000034.1 GCA_029865445.1 Acidimicrobiia bacterium
CTCAGCGGTGACCCCGGCGAAGGACCACTCATCGGCGGTGTGAAAGCGACGATTCGGCCGCCGGGGCGCGGCACCTGGGTGGGGCGGGGCCGGGTCACCGAGGTTCAGGTGGCTCTGTGCGACCCCCCACCGCCGGTCGCAGACCGCCCCCTCCACGGAGCGGCGCTGTGAGTCCGATGCTGTCGATCGAGGTTGCCGGCCCGACATGCCGGGCAACCGCCCCGGACGTGCCGGCAGATGCTCCACTCGAGGACGTCCTGGCGTCGATGGTCTGCCTGGTCGGCGACCGGTCATTCGCCGATGGACCCTGGTTCGCCTATACCGAATCAGGACAGCGGATTCCCCCCGACGTGAGCCTCTCGGCTTTCGGCGTCAGGTCAGGAGACACCGTTTACGTGGCGAGGGCGGTGGTAGCCACTGAACCAGATCTCGTGGACTCTCCGACCGGGCCGAGCGCCGGCAGTCCGACCGTGCGGGCCGCCGATCTCCTCCCCGATCGGCTCGGAACCGTGCGACGGCTCGCCGCATGCACGACCGCTTTCCTCGGACTGAGGACCACCGTGGACGCGCTCGGAGATGGGCCGATGGGCCGGGCCCGAGCGATGTGGGAGTGGACGGCGTACGAACGCCGGCTCCAGTGGATCATCGGTCGGATCCGCCTGCGCCGACCGGTCACGATCGGCGTCGTCAGTCAGTCGGAACCCGGTTCGAGCGCCGCAATCGCCGTCGAGCTGGTCGACGTCCTCTCCCGGGCCAGAGCCGACAGGGTCGCCCTCATCGATGGTGATCCGGATCGATCCGGCGTGAGCCGCCGAGTCCGCTCGAACACAGTCGTGATCACCGAGGCAATCGATGGCCACGGGCTCCCGGACGCCCGGTTCGCGGCCCGGTCCGAAGGTCCCATCGTCGTCGTGTCCGACCCGGCCACCGCGGATCACCCGGCTCCTGCCACGTATCGGAGGCTTCTCGACAGACTGAGACCGGTAGCCGGCATCATCGTCGTCGACTGCGGCCCGATCGAATCGGCAACGCTCCACGGAATGTGCGAGCAGCTCGTCCTCGTCACCGATCGGCCGGTGGACGCCCGGGTGGCGAGAATGGTTGACACTCGACAAGCAGTACTGGCCGTCGTGCCGCGAGCACAGCCCCCGGAGCCGATGGCGATCGACCGAAGCCTCCCGACGGCGCTCGGCGCGGTCTACGGAGATGCCAACGAGATCGCAGCCGAGCTCGCGGCAATCCTCACCACGGAGTGGCCACGCTCCGGCCTGGCCGAGGCCCTCGCGACTCGCTAGTCCGGCACAGGTCCCAATCCCCAACGAACAAGAGGTGCGAGCGGATGGTGGCTTCCGCTCGCACCTCTTGTTGCGGTGCGACCGACGATCCCGTCCCCCTGGAGCCTCGATTTCGACCCCCTCGGCTCCCCCGTGGTGGTGCGGTTTCCCCCGAATCGTCTCGGTGACCGCCGGTCCCAGGTTGTTGGCCGCAGCCTCCAAAACGGTTCTCAGTCGCGCATGTTGATGAACTGCAACGGGAGATCGAAGTCGAGTCCTTTGAGGAGTTGGATGACCTCCTGGAGGTCGTCGCGTTTCTTGCCCTGCACCCTGACCTGATCGCCCTGAACCTGAGCCTGTACCTTGAGGCCCGAATCTCGAATGTGCTTTGTCAGCTGTTTTGCTTCGGCCTGACCGATGCCCTGGGCTAGCGCCCACACGCTCCGAACTCTGCCGCCGCCCACGGTCTTCACCTCGCCGCCGGAAACGGCTTTGGGATCGATCCCTCGCTTGATGAGCTTCTCCCTGAGAACCTGATTCCCGGCTTCCAGCCGGCCCTCGGCGGATGACTCGACGACCACAGAGTCTTCCCCTGAGATCTCGACGGTTGTGTCGGTTCCCCGGAAGTCGAATCGATTGGCGAACTCGCGGGCCGCCTGATCGATGGCGTTTCGGAGTTCTTGGAGGTCCACCTGGGATACAACATCGAAAGAAGGCATGACCCCAGGGTAGAACGCCGGTGCCGGCTCGCTCAACACCCGTCGGGGAGGCGGATGCGACGGTCGGCGGCGATATCTCCCAGGGTGATCGGCGGGCCGCCGGGGGGCGTGACGACCACGTCGACTCGATCCGACGACCCCAGCCCGATGTGGACGGCGGCCTCGTTCCCGGCTGAGTACCCCTGGGATACCGAGATCTCACGAGCTCCGAGCAGCATCGAAGGATCGCCGGCGCCCCCCATCGCGTACACCTCGACGCTGGTCCCCGGCCCGCCTCCAAGGGACTCATCGACTGCAACCTCCAGCCAGTGCCCCGACGACGAGGTGTTTCGGAAGAGAGGCGACTGCAGAGCCGTCTCCCACTCGACCCCGAAGGCGTCCACCCGGCCATCTCGATCGATGTCGGCGGTGGGAAGGGCGACCCAGTACTGCGCCGATCCAAGACCCGACGGAGGCTCGAATCTCGGGATCCCGTCCTGGATCCCCTTGTTGCGAAACACGGCGGGCAACGAACCGTCACCACCCGCCGCAGAGGTGATGATGTCGACCAGGCCGTCGTTGTCGAGGTCGACGAATTCGGCATGTGGTGCCTTCGTGGGGAGACCCACCAATCCGGCAGCCTCGGTGACGTCTTCGAATCGGACTTCACCCGGTCTGCTGCGGTTCACGTAGAGCCTCACCGGAACACGGGTGTCACGACTCAGTGTCGAGTTGTAGTGCTGACCGAGAACGATGTCCGCCAATCCGTCACCCGTCACGTCGGCGATCGAAACACCCGCCACGTCGTCCTCGTCGGTGAACACCTCCCAGTCCGAGATGACACCCGGAACCTCCGCCAGCCCGGAGCCGGTGCCCAGGAAGACCCGATTGGACCCACCAACCACAACGTCCGTGACGCCATCACCGTCGAGATCCGCCGTGCCGATGCCGAGCCCGTGGACGTCGGGAGGAAACCCGAAAGAAGCGGTGGCATCTTCGAAGCGCAGCTCTCCCAGGTTGCGGTACACCACCGACGAGCCTCCGCTCCATCGATCCTCGAGCAGGATGAGGTCGGGGAGTCCATCGCTGTCGATGTCGATGACTCCGATCGACCGTCCGCCTTCGGCATCGGCGAGCACTGTCTCGAACCCCAACGTCCCACCGTCGTTTCGATAGATCACCGACGCCGCATCGCCACGTTCCTGACCGGGTCGGGTGTTTCGGGAGACGACCAGATCCAGGTCACCGTCGAGGTCGAGGTCCGCGAACACCGCCCCCGATGTGCGACCCAGATCGAAGTCGACCCCGGCATCGGCAAACGCCTCGCCATCGTGGAGAAGGACGCGATCCGGACCCGGGCCTGGGGCGCCCCGGACCTGGTAGTCGGACACGGGACGGTTGGCGAAGGTGCCCACGAACAGGTCCACCCACCCATCACCGTCTACGTCGCCAAAGGCGCCGGCGTGGCCTTTGATGTCGTCGAGGGGTTCGACGAGGCCGAACCCCTCGGTGCCGATCTCGAACGAGATGCCGTCCGATCCCGCCGCCGCCGGAGCTGTCCAGCAGGTGATCGACGAAGCTCCCGTGGAGGAGGAGGCACCGGTCGACGGCCCGGGCGAGGTCGATGTCGGGCCGGCGGGTCGCGTGGTCGGCGCGGCGGCAGTTGTCCCGGAACCAGAGGAAGTACAAGCGGACAGGATGACGGCGAAGACCACCCAGACCGCTCTCATGGCAGGGTCACCTCGACCAGCACCACCTCGCCGAATGGGTCACGGTCGGCCGGTCCGCCGGCGTTGAGCGACAGGAAGAGCCGGTCGCCCGCCTGGACTACGCCGTATGTGCCTCCGAGCCGGAGACCCAAGGCTTCCTCGATGAGCGGGGCCAGCTCCACCAGCACGGACTCGGAGCCCGAGTCCGGATCGAGGGCGATCACGGGAGTACCCATGTCGTAGCCGTCGCCGTGGGCGCCGGGAACCGAGTACAGGGGCCCGGTGCCGGCGATAGATGTCGTATAGCCGCGGGCCGGACCCAGTTCGGTGATCGTTCCATCTCCGCCGATGGTGAAGAAGACCGCCGGACGATCCGAAACGGCGACGACCCGCTCTCCGACGGTCGCCGCCGCCCGCAACACCTCCCCGGGAATGTTCACCGTGTCCCCGAGGTCGTTCGTCTCGGGCTCGTACACGCCGAGCACGCCGTCACCGACCCCGAAGTAGGCGCGGCCCGCGGCGTCGACGGCGATCGATCGAAAGCCGGTGTGGCTGGGGTCATCGAACGTGTAGATCACTTCCCGAGACACGACGTCATACACGAAGAACGGCCCGGTGTTGGACCCAGTCTCGGCCCCCGGATCAGCCGCCTCGCCGTAGAGCAGGCCTCCGGCGGGCCACGACGCCAGCGAAGGGATGCCATGGCCGGGGATCGGGACACCCAGATTCTCGATCATCCGACGATCGGGGTCGATCCGGAGCAACGATCCGCCTTCGTACCCATCGATTCCGCGCCTGGAGCCCCAGTAGCCCGCTGCGTAGAACTCTCCACACGGCCCCGCAACCATCTGGGCGTGGATCTTGCCGTGGCCCCACTCCCCGGGCTCCGCGCCCACCAACGTACGCAGATCTCCGATCTCGGCGAGGACGCCGGTATCCGGGTCGAACTCGTAGAGGTAGCTGTTGCCGTCTGCGCCCAGGTGATCGCCGATGGCCGAGAAGAAGCGGCCGTCGGCCGTCGCAAGACCCTGCCCCCATTGCGACCACGGGTTGCCTTCGTGGTCGGGATGGGGGTACACGGCAGCTCGGATGCGGAGGTCGGAACCGGGGATGTCGACGACGGTGGCGGTGAGCCCGTCGGCGAAGGCGACCCCGCCGCCTGACGGACACACCTCGTCGGGGAGTGAGGTTCGGGCCGTCGCAGCGGTCTGCGCGGCAGTGGTCGGAGCGGCTCCGGCCGGAACGGCCGCGGTCGACGGCGAGGCCCTTTCGGTGCCCGTTGGCCGTGCGCCAGGGGATGTGCAGGCCGCCAGGAGCACGGTCGCTACCGCCACCCGTGACCACGTCCCCACAGACCCCATCGGCGGAAACCTACACGGCCGGTGGGTTTATGGGCCGGGTCAGCTGTAGCCGAGGTCGAGGGACGTGGGCACGCCGATCGGACTGTCCACCGATCGGAGATCGACCACCAGCCGTCCAGAATCCTCGGGCCCGGGGTTGGTCGCCTTCTCGGCGGCCGAGCGTCGAGCCTGGACGAGTTCGCTTCGCTGAATGGGAACCGCGTCGGCGCCGAGCAGTGAAGCGGCAGCATCGATGCGGCCGAGATCCACGAGGATGGACGCCGCCCACAAGAGCGACGTGGCTTCGAGCCGGTCGCGGATCGGAGCCTCGGCGTCGAGGGCGAGTTCGAGAAGCCAGCGGAAGGTGGCCGCCAACGGAGTGGAGGCCGGCTTCTTGGCGCACGCTTCGAGGAAGACTTCGAGGCGGCCCTGCTTGACGAGACGGGCGAACTCGGCTCTCAGCACCACCGGAGTCGCGCCCCACAGCGGGAGGAGCGGGGAGGTGAACGTGAGTCCGGGCCGAGCGGTCTCCTCGAGGTGAACTATGGCGGCGGCGTCTGGAATGATCGCCTCGGAGCGGGACCTCACCCAGTGCTGAGCCACCACCAGGGCGAGCTCGCCCAACACCGGCCCGGCGGTCTCTCGCGATGCCGCGAACGCCATCTCTCGGGCGACGACCGCCTCGATGTCGGACACCAAGAGGCGATGGAAGACGTCGGCGCCCTTTCGACGCTCGAGACCCTCGGCCAGGGCATCGACGGCCACCCGCATCTGGGCCGCCCCGATGATGGCGGCGTCGGTGCGAAGACGGGCGATCGCCGGTTCCAGCAGATCGTCGCCCACCCCGGCCGGGCCGATTCGGACCGCCCGGCTTCCGTCGAGCTTCGCCTCGGCGAACGCCTGGGGTGCGGTCCCGGGTTTTCCGAACAGGCGCAAAACCTCGATGCCGTTCGGTCGGCCCTTGTCACTGTGAACGGGGACCAGGTAGCAGGTGGCGCGCGCATTGGGCTCCGGCACCCTCACGATCAGGGCGTCGTAGAGGTGGGAATGGACGATGAGGTCCACTCCGTCGAGCTGGAACCACTGGGGGTCGGCGAGCGGCGTTATCACAGGCTCACACGGCCCGGTGAAGGCCATCCCGATCATGACGCCGGCCTTCTCCTCTCCGGGGATCGGCCTGGGGTCGTGGTGCTCGCTGTGGGCACGATGCCGCCACGGGGCCACATCTCCGGTCTTGAGCACCAAGGCCGCGGCTGCCGTCATCAGGACCGCCGACAGGTGCGTGGGTTCGATGAGAGCCATCTTGAACAGCGCTTCATCCCGTCCCGGTGTCTCCAGGCGGCGCAGCCCGCGTGCCACCGACTCCGACGCCAGGGTGTTCCACGCACCGGTGGGCACGGAGACATGGGGAACCCGCGCCTCGCCGGTCTGCTGGTAGGTCACGAGGTCGGCAAGGGCCGCAAGGTCGCGCGGTGATTCGGGTTCGTGGTGGGGTGCCGCAGCTTCGATGGCCGCCCGCATCTGCTCGAGGAACTCTTCGTCGGCGGAGGCCGGCCTCTCGAGGGGGATCTCGAGCTGTTGTTGATCAGCCGGCTCGTCTCCACTCCGCCGGCGTTTCCAGAAGCGGCTTCGACCCCGCTCGCCGTTGGTGCCCATTGTGATTCCCTCCCGTCGCCGGAGATCGCGCCCCGGCTCCGGGGCTGATCCCTTGTCCTCGCCCCCGCGTGTACACAAGATACCCGCGGGGGCCGAGGCGTCTCAAACTGGTTGGGGAGCCCGCTCCAGGGCGAGGTCGATGACCTCGTCGATGGTGTCTACGACGTGGAAGACGATCTGGTCGCGCACCGTGTCGGGAAGATCGTCGAGGTCGGGCTCGTTCCGTCGCGGAATGATCACCTCCAGCAAGCCGGCTCGGTGGGCGGCGAGGGCCTTCTGCTTCACACCCCCGACGGGAAGCACCTTCCCGGTGAGCGTGACTTCGCCCGTCATGCCGACGCTGTCCTTGACCTTGCGTCCGGTCAGCAAAGACACCAGCGCCGCCGTCATGGCAACCCCGGCCGACGGTCCGTCCTTGGGAACGGCCCCTGCCGGAACGTGGAGATGAAATCGGTGTCTGAGCTTGTCCAAATCGATGCCGTATGCGCCATGGTGACTCTCGATGTAGGAGAGGGCGATGCGGGCCGACTCTCGCATCACGTCGCCCAGCTGTCCGGTGAGCGTGAGTCCGGGGTCGCCATCGGTGGCCCCGGCTTCGACAAACAACACTTCGCCGCCGGCTCCGGTGACGGCGAGGCCGGTGGCGACGCCTGCCACGTCGGTTCGATCGGATGCCTCGTCCTTCCATACCTTGGGCCGGCCCAGGTATTCGATCACCTGCGCCTCCTCCACCACGATGCTTCCCAGAACCGGAGACCCACCGCCGCCGCCGTCGCGGCCTCGCGCTACGGCGGTCCCCACCTTGCGGGTGAGTTTGGCGAGCTGACGTTCGAGCGAGCGGACTCCGGCCTCCCGCGTGTACCGGTCGACGATGACTGCGAGAGCACCTTCTGTCACCTCCAACTCCTCGGGTTCCAACCCCGCCGACCGCAGCTGTCGCGGGAGCAGATGGTCCCGGGCTATCGCAACCTTCTCCTCGTCGGTGTAGCCGTCGATCGAGATCACCTCGGTCCGATCGAGGAGAGGGGCCGGGATCGTGTCGAGAACATTCGCGGTGGCGATGAACAGTACGTCGGACAGGTCCAGGTCGACCTCGAGATAGTGGTCCCTGAAGGTGTGGTTCTGCGAGGGGTCCAAGACTTCGAGCAACGCAGACGATGGGTCACCTCGCCAGTCGTTACCGACCTTGTCCATCTCGTCGAGCAAGAAGACCGGGTTCATCGTTCCAGCCTCCGTCAGCGCCCGGGCGATGCGCCCGGGTCTGGCCCCCACATAGGTGCGTCGGTGACCGCGGATCTCGGCTTCGTCGCGGAGGCCGCCGAGGGCGACCCTCACGAATGTGCGGCCGAGAGCCTTGGCAACGGATTCTCCCAGCGAGGTCTTGCCGACGCCGGGAGGACCCACCAGCAACAGGATGGCCCCCGAGCTCTTCCCTTCGGTCACGTCGAGCCCGCGTTCGGCGCGCAGCTTTCGCACCGCCAGGTGCTCCACGATCCGTTCCTTGACGTCGTGGAGGCCTGTGTGGTCGGTGTCGAGGACCGCCCATGCCTCCTGCAAATCCAGCCGGTCGTCGCTCGTGTTGCCCCACGGCATCTCCAGCATCGTGTCGAGCCACGTCCGCACCCAGGAGTGTTCGGGGGATTGTTCCGAGATTCGTTCGAGGCGGTCGATCTCGCGGTCGATCGCGGCACGGACGCCATCAGGCAGCATCCGCTGTTCGAGCTGTTCCCGGTACCCGCTCGTGACATCGGCCTCATCGCCGAGCTCACGGCGGATCGCCTCGAGTTGATTGCGCAGGAGGTACTCGCGCTGACTCTTGTCGATGCGATCTGCGGCCTCGTCCCGGACCTTGCGCCGCAACTCGAGGTCGGCGAGGACTTCCCGCATCCAGCCGAGGAGCGTGCCGAGACGTTGCCGGATGTCGAGCGCTTCCAGTAGCTCGACTTTCTGGGCCAGGGAGAGATCGGGCGAGTACACGGCCAGGTCGGCCAGCTGGGATGGGTTCTCCATGGCCAGGACCCGTTCCGCGACCGCGTTCATCCCCCGGTTTTCGAGGACCGCGCTGACCGTGGCTCGGTACTCGTCGACGAGGGTCTCCAGCTCGTCGTCGATGAGGTCGACCTCGGGGTAAGGCTCGGCTTCGACCCAGAGGGCGCCTGTCTCGTCGACCCTGCCGGCGCCGACCCGGGCCCGAGCCATGCCGGACACCACCACGTTTCCGGCGTCGTCGGACTGCTGGATCTCGGCGATCGTCCCCACGCTGGCGTACCGGCCGTCGAGTCTGGGGACGAGGAGAAGCTGACCACCGGCGGTGTCGGCTGCCGCCACCGCCGTCTTGCCTTCGGTGGTCTCGATGCGGAGCGTCACCACCATGTGGGGAAAGACGACGCCGTTTCGGAGGGGGAGGACGGGAAGGGTGAGCTGGGATGTGTCGGGCATTGCGTGGCTCCTCGCTGATGTGGCCACCTCAACCAGGCGGCCCCGACCACTATTCCACATATTTGAACCTATGTGACTCAGATTCTCTCGGCCCTGTGTAGTCAGGTCAGGAAGCGAGGCGTGAAAGGGTGTCGCCCACGAAAAAAGGGACCGGGGGTTGACCCGGTCCCTTTCTCCGTCGAGCTTCTCGGGTCTAGCCGAGGAAGGTCTTGATCCAGTAGAGCTCGAACTCGCGGTCGATGCGGAAGGCACCGCCGACGCCGGCGCAGTTGCCGTTGAGTCCGAACGAGTTGACACCGGTGATGGTGTCGGTCCCCCTCTGGAGGATGGGGCCGCCGGAGTCTCCGAAGCAGGTACCGCCGTGTTTCGAGTCACCGCTCAGCGTCATCGAGTTGCTGCCGGGGATCGGTCCGATGCCGGCCACGCCATTCGTATCGACCACGAACAGGTCGGCCTGCATACGGATCCTCTCGGCCACCGTCTTCTCGGGTTTCACGGGGTTCTGACTTGCGGCCTGGAGGCCATAACCCACCGCCGTCACCGTGGCCTTGTTACGACCCGAATCGAAGGTGTCCACCAGACCCTCGGTGGGCAGGTTCGCGTAACGAGCGACCGTTACCGGCTCGTCGAGCACGACCACACCGAGGTCGTACAGATAGAACGCCGCATCGATGTAGTCGGGATGGGCGTAGGCCGTCCCATCCACCGAATACCCGGTGCCTCCGAACGGATAACCGTTCACGTCGAGTTGACTCTGCACGTCGCTCTGGAACCAGATCGTGGCGCGAGCAGCCCCGAACGTGCAGTGTCCGGCGGTCACGAACACCGTCTCCGAGATCAGTGCGCCGCTGCACCGCCACATCGGGTTCCCGTCGGCGTCGTCGGCGACCATCAGACCCACATAGGGATGGTCCTCTCCGTCCAGCGTTCCACCCCTGGTGATGGCGGAGGCCGGTACGGCCAGTGCCATCATCATTGCCGCGGCAAGTCCAAGCAACAGAAGTCGCTTCATGCATCCTCCCAATTCGGGTGCGCCAGGTCTTGGCGCACACTCCCTCTCTCCGGACGATGGGTCTCATCGCCCGCATCCGGAGCGTAGTAGCGCCGCCACCGCCACCCAAGCGAAACATTCGTCGACGTTTCACCAACTCGACCAGGTGGAATATGACAATGGTCGACTCAGGTTCTAATATACAAACACGATCAATTCGGTAGTCTGAACCAGACGAACCTCAGCTCACCTCGGAGGAATCACATGCCCCGCGCCGTAGGAATCGACCTCGGAACCACCAATTCGGTCATCGCCACCCTCGACGGAGGCGAGCCCACCATCATCGCCAACGCCGAAGGCACCAGGACGACCCCTTCGGTGGTGGCATTCAAAGACGGAGAGGTGCTCGTCGGCGATGTCGCCAAACGGCAGGCGATCACCAACCCGGATCGGACGATCCGCTCGGTGAAGCGCCACATGGGTACCAACTGGACCACCGAGGCCGACGGCAAGAAGTACACCCCCCAGGAGATCTCGGCGCGCATCCTCATGAAGCTCAAGCGCGATGCCGAGTCGTACCTCGGTGACCAGGTCACCGACGCCGTCATCACGGTCCCCGCCTACTTCAACGACGCCCAACGCACGGCCACCAAGGAAGCCGGGCAGATCGCCGGCCTGAACGTGCTCCGGATCATCAACGAACCGACGGCGGCCTCCCTCGCCTACGGCCTCGACAAGGAAGGCTCCGACCAGACCATCCTCGTCTTCGACCTCGGGGGCGGCACCTTCGACGTGTCGGTCCTCGACATCGGCGAAGGCGTGTTCGAAGTGAAGGCCACGTCCGGCGACACCCGCCTGGGCGGCGACGACTGGGACGAGGCGATCATCCGCTGGCTCGTCGACACGTTCAAGGCCGAGTCCGGCGTCGACCTCGGCGCCGACAAGATGGCGACCCAGCGGCTCAAGGAAGCCGCCGAGAAGGCGAAGATCGAACTGTCGACGGTGTCCGAGACCGAGATCAACCTGCCATTCATCACGGCGACCGCCGAAGGGCCACTCCACCTCCAGAAGAAGCTCACCCGATCGGAGTTCCAGAAGCTCACCGAGGACCTCCTCGAGCGGTGCCGTGGACCGTTCCAGCAGGCGATCAAGGACGCCGGCGTTTCTGTGTCGGCGATCGACCACATCGTGCTGGTGGGTGGGTCGACCCGGATGCCCGCCGTCCAGGAACTCGTGAAGTCCCTCGTTGGGCGCGAACCCCACAAGGGTGTCAACCCCGACGAAGTGGTGGCGGCCGGCGCAGCAATCCAGGCCGGTGTTCTCATGGGCGACGTGAAGGACATCCTCCTTCTCGACGTCACTCCGCTCACCCTCGGCATCGAAACCAAGGGCAGCGTGATGACCAAGATGATCGAGCGAAACACGACGATCCCCACCCGCAAGACCGAGATCTTCACGACGGCCGAGGACAACCAGCCCGAGGTGGAGATCCACGTCCTGCAGGGCGAGCGGGCGATGGCCGCCGACAACAAGAGCCTCGGCAAGTTCCGCCTCACGGGAATCCCGCCGGCACCCATGGGCATCCCTCAGGTCGAGGTCACCTTCGACATCGACGCCAACGGCATCGTCAACGTCTCCGCCAAAGACCTGGCGACGGGCAAGGAGCAGGCGATGACCATCACCGGTGGAACGGCGCTTGCTCGGGACGACATCGACCGCATGGTGAAGGACGCCGAGTCGTATGCCGACGAGGATCGCAAGAACCGCGAGAGGGTTGAGACCCGCAACCAGGCCGATCAGCTCGTCCACCAGACCGAGAAGGTCATCAAAGAGCACGAGGAGACGATCACGGCCGACGAGAAGAGCGCCATCGAGGAGAAGCTCGGCGAGTTGAAGGCGACCCTCGGCAACGCCGATGCCGAGACCGCCGACGTCAGGGCCAAGATGGAGGCACTCGTCGAGGTCAGCCAGGGAGCCTTCACGCGGGCGTACCAGGAGGCGGCTCAGGCGGCCCAGGCCGGGCAGGCTTCGAGCGGTGGGCCGGCCGACGACGACGAGATCGTCGAAGCGGAGATCGTCGAAGAAGACGGCGAGGAGGCCTGATCGCGGTGGAAGAGCCACGATCCGACACACCAGAGGTCGAAGCCACCGCCGAGGAGTTCGATCTGGCGGAGCTCGGGGTCGCACTCCCTGAAGACAAGGACGAGGCGATCACGGTGTTGCTCGGCGAGCTCCGGGATGCCAGGTCGGAGGCTGCGTCGTACCTCGACGACCTCCGGCGGGTTGCCGCCGATTTCGAGAACTACCGCAAGCGAGCGACGCGAGAGCAGCAGGTCACGGTGGAGCGGGCGTCAGAGCGCGTGCTCGCAGCCATGCTCCCTGTGCTCGACAGCTTCGACGCGGCGCTTCAGATCGAAGCCACCAGCGAAACCGAGGAGAAGCTCCTCGGCGGGATGCGCGGCACCCACACCCAGTTGATGGACGTCCTCGCCAAGGAGGGGCTCGAGTCGGTCCCCACCTGGGGGGTGGCGTTCGATCCCGAGATCCACGAGGCGGTCATGTCCAATGGTGATGGGTCGGTCTTGAATGTGAGCCAGGAATACCGGAAGGGCTACCGGCTGCGCGGCAAGGTGATCAGGGCCGCGCTCGTGGCCCTGGAGGCGACAGACGGATGAACCGTGACTGGGTCGAGAAGGACTTCTACAAGACCCTTGGTGTGACCACAGAGGCGAGCGCCGACGACATCAAACGCGCCTACAGGAAGCTCGCCCAGGAGAACCACCCCGACGCCAACCCCGGTGACACGAACGCCGAGGAGCGTTTCAAGCAGATCTCAGAGGCGTATGCGGTGCTCGGCAACGCCGAGAAACGCAAGGAGTACGACGACCTGAAACGGCTGGTCGGGTCGGGAGGCTTCGCCGGGTTCGGCGGCGCCGGCCCGGGCGGCCAGCGAGTGCGTGTCGAAGACCTCGACGACCTGCTGAGCGGCTTCGGCGGCCTCGGCGACATCTTCGGCGCCGGCCGCGGTCGCAAGCAAGGCCCAAAGCGGGGTGCAGATGCCACGGCCGAACTGCACCTGGCGTTCACCGACGCCGTCAGCGGGGTCACCACCTCGGTGTCCGTCCGGGGGGAGGCGTCGTGTTCCCGCTGCGGGGGCGCCGGTGCGGAGCCGGGTACGAGCGCTCACACCTGTCCGACGTGTCACGGCTCGGGTTCGGTTGCCCAGAATCAGGGATTCTTCAGCTTCACCTCACCGTGCACGCAGTGCAGGGGAACGGGTCGCATCATCGAAACACCCTGCACGACCTGCCGCGGATCGGGGAGGACGGTGCGTACCCGAACCATCAAGGTCAAGATCCCGGCCGGCGTGAAGGATGGCTCGACGATCCGCCTCCGAGGCAAGGGCGCACCCGGCGCGAACGGGGGACCGCCCGGCGACCTATTGGTGGCCGTCCACGTCGATTCGCACGCCGTCTTCGGCAGGTCCGGCAACGATCTCACCGTTTCGGTTCCCGTCACCTACTCAGAGGCGGCGCTGGGAACGAAGATCGAAGTGCCGACCCTGGACGGCGCCGTAACGCTCAAGGTTCCATCGGGCACGCCCAGCGGCAAGACGTTCCGGGTGCGCGGCAGAGGCATTCAGCTCGACCGGGGAAAGTCGGGCGACCTGCTCGTTCGGGTGGAGGTGGTCGTGCCCAAACGACTGTCACGTGACGAGAAGAAGCTGCTCGAACAGCTTGCCACATATCAGGACGACGACGTTCGAGCCCATCTGAAGACTGCGCCATGACCTCGTACGAGAATCTCTTGGCACCACAGGGAGGTGACTCATGAACCGGCGCGAGAGAGCGGTGTTTGTGATTTCGGTGGCGGCCGAACTCGCGGGCATGCACCCACAGACGTTGCGCATCTACGAGCGCAAAGGGCTGATCGAGCCCTTCCGAACACCCGGCGGCACTCGACGCTACTCCCAGGAGGACATCGACCGCCTGGCGTTGATCCAGGAACTCACCGAGCAAGGCCTCAACCTCGAAGGCGTCAAGCGCATCATGGCCATGCAGGCGGAGATCGAACATCTGCGAGGCAAGATCGAGGCGCTCGAATCCGAACTGTCTCGGACACGGGCCGAGATGAGGTCTCAGGCTCAGCAGATCCACCAGTCCTACCGGCACGAAATCGTGCTCCGCTCTGAAGTGCTCCCCGAGGTGAGGCGAAACCGGAACCGCTGAAGGTCACCCGGTGACGGTGAACTCGCTCCAGTTCCCGGCGGCATAGTGGGCCGGGAGGTTGCAGATCAGAAGGTACGTGCCCGGGGCGAGGTCGAGCGTGAGTTCGGTAGATGTCCCGCCCACGATGTCCTCCACCTCGTCGATCACGGTGAGACCGGTGGTGTCGGCGATGCCGTCGACCAGGGGAAGCACCTGCCCGGCCGAGGCCCCGGCGAATACCTCGAACTCGTGAACCTGGCTGCCGGCGTTGTCGATCTCGAAAGTGATGAGCCCGGGATCCACCGACGTCGCGTCGAGGTTGAAGGCTCCGTCGGTTATCTCCACCGCGACGGGTTCGCCGGCGGGAGCCGAGGAGCAGGCGGCCACCACCATCACAGCGGCGGTCACAATCAGCTTCTTCATCATTCCCTTCTCTCCTGTCATGACGCCAGCGGGCGCGTCCTCATCGACGTTGCCACGTACCACCCCATCGGTATGAGGAAGGCCAGCCAGGCCAGCGACTCCAAAACTGTGGGGACGGGTTGGATTCCCAGGAACCCGGTCACGAGGGCCGCCCGGATGGTTCCGGGCCGCACCAACCAGGCGAGATCGACGGCGGGGGTGGTGCCGAATCCGATCAAGCCTGCCTCCGTGAATTCGTGAAGAGCCGTCGACACGAGCCCTGCCGCCACGAGCACGAGCAAGAGGCCGGTGACGCCGAAGAACTTCCGGAGGTTCACCTTCACACCACCCCGATACATGGCATAGCCGATTCCGATGGCCACGACCACGCCGGCGACGGCACCGACGGCGCCTGCCGCCGCAGACGTCGCCTGTTTGAGGCTGGCAGTGAGAAAGATCACCGTCTCCAGACCTTCGCGGACCACCGCCAGAAACGCCATGACGACCAGCGCCGTCCCCGACCTAGACCCCAGCGCCACCCACGCCTTCGCCTCGAGATCACTCCGCAGCGTCCGACTGTGGCGGCGCATCCATACGATCATGTACGTGACGCCGGCGACGGCGATCACGGTCAGCACTCCTTCGAGGATCTCGCGCTGTTTGAACGGCAATCGCCGGCCTGCGAGCTCCAGACCCGCGCCCACTCCGATGCAGACGATGATGGCGGCCCCGACACCGATCCACATGCTCCTGATCGACTTGCGGTCGCCGTTGCGAGTGAGGAAGGCAGCGATGATCCCGACGATCAGCGACGCCTCCAAACCTTCTCGCAATCCGATCACGAATGTCGCAAGCACCATGCCTCCAACGCCGATCTCACGTCCCACCGATCAGGCCTCCAAGACATACACTGTCAGGAACACCTGATAAACACTATCGCCGTAGTGTTTATTCATCCCGCCTGGGAATGTCAAGCCAAACCGCCGACCATCAGCCACTACGCTGTCCGGTCATGACAATCGAGACCACCAGCCGGACCTATGAGGGGATCGCTCGGATCCTCGATCGCAATGGAATGCTCATCGACGTCGGCAAGGCCGAGTTGATGACCACGGACCCGGTCGGCTGGAAGGGCACCCTCAGCGTTTTCAAAGGGTCGAGTCTCGAGAACAAACACATCACCGCCATAGTGCGATTGGCCACCGATCAGGAAGGGCTGGCGACCGTCGGGCCCAAGCTGGCCGACCTCGGCAACGATCTCATCTCCGTAGCCATGACCGGAGTCGACGACGTCGTTCCGTTCTGAACCGACACCGCCTGCCGTCCACGACCGGGTTGGTTCGTTGTTCGAAACTCCGATTCACACGGCTTCATCGACCGCCCGCTGGGCCACGGTCAGGACACCCTCCACATGAACGGGAGTCATGCCGAGGGCCACACCGGCCTCCGAGACGAGCCGCCTGATGTCGGCCGAGATCGCCCCTGCCCGGGCGCCGGCGCGGGCGGCAGCCATCAACAGCGACTCCCTTCCCGCCGGATCCAGCACCCTACCGGCTGCGGCCAGAACCTCTTGACGCTGGGCAGGAGTCTGGATCCGCGAGTGGGCTACGAGGTCCGATGCGCAATACGTGGGCGCTCCCAGAAACCCTTCGAGTTCCGAGACCGCGTGCGCGTGGGTCATCGGGTCACAGGCGGCCACGGCACCCAAGAGCGACCGCGCCGCCACGTCGATCTTGTGTTCCATCGTCGCCGAGGTGGGCATGCGGAGCGTGACGCTGTCGAAACGGCCGTGACACGACTCGCACTCCACGACCATCCCCAGCACCTTCAGCGGAAACAGCGGCACGAAGAAGAGCGACGCCCAACGTCGCGCCTCCAGCAACACGTAGTCGCGATCACCGCCCTCACGGGGACAGTGGAACGAGCCTGCCTCCATGGGGCGGTAGCGCACGGTTAGACCGAAGATCAGCAACATCGACGGTCCCCATGCTATTGGCCCCCGTCACCCTAGGTCATGCGTCACTGGCCCCATCGGGCGAGCCGAGCGACGAGGTCGGTGTGAGCTCCACCCACCACCGCGGTGCCGAGAGCCACCCCGACCCCAAGGGCGACCCGCTGAACCCAGTGCCTCATCCGCGGCGGCAGCGATAACGTCGCCAGCGACGCACCGAGGACAGCGACCACGAGACCGGCCGAGAAGGGCACCATTGCGACCGCGGCAGCGGTGCGGTCGTCGACGCCGAGCTCGAGATTCGTCCCGAGATGTGGACCGACGCACGGACGCCACAAACCCGCCGACACCACACCAACGGCACCGACTGCGGGCGTGGCCGCCCGGCCCGTGACAACAAGAACCCGGGCGCCAAGACGACACCAGCCACGGACGCCGACACCCCCGACAGCTCATCCACCCCCGCGGCCCGTATGGAGGCGCCGATGCCGAGACCAACCACGCCGGCGGCCATCGCCCTCGGCCTCCCCCGGGGCGATCATCGCCAGAGCGGTCGGAACGACCACCATCAGGCTGCAAGGAAGCGCAAGGCTGTGAAGGCCCTCGACGAAACGACCGATCACCGATCTACCACCAGTGACCCCACGGTGGCGGTCAACTGCTCGTAGGTACCTTCACCGATCGAATCGGATGCCACCGTCGCGGTCGAGCACGTAGGTTCGAGGCCAGGAGGCGGGACTGCCCTGCCAAAGCCGGAAGCTCGAACGTTCCGTGTCGAGAGCGATTGGCCACGTGACGCCCAGAAGCTCCGCGACGGCCGCAATCTCGGTGGGATCCGATTCGTTTTCGAACTCGGGGGCGTGGATACCCACGATGGCCAGATCGTTCTCGGCATGGCGGGCGCGGAGCTCTCGCAGGTGCGGAACCGTGTTCCGGCAGTGGATGCGGCCAAACGTCAGAGGTGCACGACGACGGTCTTGCCCCGCAGCTCGTCGAGGGACGTGACGTCCGATTGGAGCCACCCGTCCAGGCCGATGAGCGGTGGCGCCTCACCCGAGAGTGGAGGGTTCACGGTGAGCGAGGCCGGCTCCGAGGACGGCGCCACCTCATCCTTGATCGGACTCCCCGGCTCCGTCGGACATCTCATCGTCCGACATCTCCTCGTCGCAATTCGCCTTCGAGCCCTCCAACATGGCCTCGTCCGATATCGAGTCGTCCGTCATCTCTCCGGACATCGAGTCGTCTGTCATGGCCTCGTCCGAGTCGTCCGACTTCGATTCGCACTCGTCCATCATCTCGCCGTCGTGGACCGTCGTGTCGGTGGGTGGGACGACCGTGACGTCCGACGCGGCGTCACCGCTACCGCACGCAGCGAGCACGAGGCTCGCCACGAGTATCAGCTTCTTCATTTCTCGATCTCCTGTCTCGGATGAGATCAGAGTCAGGCCGAGACCTGAATCCCCGACGACAGAAGTCGAACAATCCCGGAAACCCTCACGTCACAACACGCCGGACCGCATGTCTCGGATCCTCGAATTCGCGGCCCGACATCACTCGAACGAGCGCCTCGACGGCGTCGTACGCGTCGACATGCCGCACGTAGAGCGGCGCAAACCCGAACCGTGCGACATCGGGTTCCCGGAAGTCACCGATGACTCCCCGTTCGATGAGGGCCGACACGATGGAGAACGCCTGCGGGTGGGTGAGGCTCACCTGGCTCCCGCGCCGCTCGGGGTCGCCGTTGGTCACGATCGTGAGATAGCGGCCAAGCCGGGATTCCACCAGATCCATGAACAGCGAGGTCAGCTCCTGCGACTTCTCGGTCACGGCTCCCATATCGACCCCTTCGAACGCATCGAGCGCCGCGTCGAGCGCCGCCAGCGACAGGATGTGGGGCGTACCCACCCGGGTCCGGTCGATGCCGGCGACCGGCTCGAACTCCACGTCGAAGGCAAAGGGTCTCGCGTGCCCGAACCACCCGCGGATCGGGTTGTCGAACCGTTCCTGGAGATGGGGGGCAACGTAGATGAAGGAGGGCGCACCCGGGCCACCGTTGAGATACTTGTAGCCACACCCGA
>JAOUGY010000302.1 GCA_029865445.1 Acidimicrobiia bacterium
TGCGACGCTGCCTCTTGGACGTCACGCAGGGCAACACCTGCGTCGAGGGCGGCGGTGATGAACGAGTGCCGCAGCGAATGTGGTGAGATCTTCTTGTCGATCCCGCCTCGCCTCGCCAGCCGTTTCACGATCCTTGTTGCCGCGTGCCGGTCCAGGCGTCTGGTGCCGTCATGGTTCAAGAAGATCGGTCCCTCCTCGCGTTCGCCGACACACAGATCGATGGCCCGAGCGGTGCGTGGCGCCAGGGGGATGGTGACGATCTTGCCTCCCTTGCGGGTGATCGTCAGCGTCCGGTGCCCTCGCTCCAGTCCGAGATGTTCGATGTCGGCGTTGAGGGCTTCGCTGATCCTGAGCCCGTTCAACGCCAGCAAGCACGCCAACCCGTGGTCTCTTCCGCCGGCGAGTCCGGCCTGGACCAAGAACATGCCAAGTTCGTTGCGGTCCAGCCCGGTGGCGTTCGACTCGTAGTTGAGTTTCGGGCGGCGTAGGTGCACCGCCGGCGACACCGGGATCAGCTGTTCTTCGACGCAGTATCGGTAGAACCCGGCAATCGTCGATAGCCGGCGTGCTACGGTCGCACGGGCCTTGCCGTCTTGTTCGAGACTGCGGGCGAACAGCTCGATGTGAGCGCGCTTCACCTCGAGTACCCGCAGCTCGTCACTGGTGCACCATCTGAGCCATTGCCGAAGATCCAGGCTGTAGGCGTCACGAGTGGTGTCGCCGTACCCGGCCACGAACCCGGCGATTGCTTGGCGCACCGCGAACGAATCGAAGTCCGGTGCCACCACTGCTGGCATCAAGGCTGTATGTGTTGTTGTCATCTGGTTCTCCCATCCGGCGGGAAGAACCGATCTGCACGAACGCCTCAGCTCACCACGTAGCGTGGCAACCTGCCAACCCGACCAACGTCACCAGTTGGCGCACGAGGTGCCGTTCGGGGACACTCTCAGAAACGCTCGTTCTCATCCAATATTTGGTAATCTGGGCGGGTAGACAGTTGTGGGAGGCCTACTGATCACTGATGGCGCCGACTCCCTTGTTAGCGAGGATTGTTGCCAGTTCCGCGACCATCGATGTGGCTTGTGATTGCTTGTGATTGTGTGGAAACATTCTGACTGAAGACCGGTTGGCGCGAACCGGCAGCCGGACGGACGACGACTTCCCACTCGGTTCCCCGGACCCGGCGGCATAGCGCCCGCCCCAACAGAGCCAGGTCAAGCCACGGGGGCGCCCCTGCTGCCGCGGTTGAAGCGTTCATCGCCTCGACCTCGTATCGACCGCCATCTGGGGGGTCACGATCTTGTAGAGCCGGCCGACCTCGAACACCTCGCTGACGACCATCGGCTCCTCGGCGACGTCGGCGACCGTCGCCGCCGTGCCCTTCTCGGTGGCGAGGAACAGGTCGCGAAGGGTGACGAGACCGACGATCTCTTCGCCGTCCTCGGTGACGGGGAAGCGTGAGTAGGGGCTGACGGAGAACTCGGCGAGCGCTTCGGCGATCGGAGTCGCCGCGTCGATCGTGACGAGGCGACGTCGCGCCGTCATGACCTCGCGCACGACCCGCTGCGTGACGGGAAGGGCACCGGTCAACATCCTCCGTTCGTCCGAGTCGATCAGCCCACTCTCAATGAAGACTCGTCCATCGAAGGTCGCGGGAGCGCCGAAATCCACCGGCGCAGCCCACTCGTCAGCAGCCGTGGGTCGATGGTTGGCTTGGCAGGCCGTTTCAACGAGGTCACGCTGGCCGCCCTACATCGGGTGCGGTGCCTCCACTCCGAGCAGCATCTCGTAGTGGTTCTGGAGAAGGAGCAGCTGGCGACGAAGATGGGACCGGTCGTTCGTGGCCCTCACCAGCACAAATGCGCCCTCGAACGTCGAGAACACCAGATCAGCCAGCGCCGGCAGGTCCATTGCCGCCAGAGCCGGCCTCGTCTCCGCAGCGAGCTCGAGCTTCTCGAGGATCGTGTTGCGCCACAGGACGACCGACTCGGCGATCACGTCATCTTCGTTGACGCCGGTGGGACCGCGCTCGTACACGAACGAGACGAAGAGACAGCCGGGCATCTGCGAGGTGATCTCGTCGGCGAGGCCCGCGAATTGCTCAACGAACGACACCACCTGCTCGGCGGGATCGTCGCTCCGCTTTTCAGCCGTCTTCATGAACAACTCGAGCATGTCAGCGTCGCGAGCGGCATAACGATCCACGAGCGCCTGACCCAGCGCTTCCTTTGATGGGAAGTGATGGAAGAAGGCTCCTTTGGATGCATCCGCTGCAGCGATGATCGCATCGACTCTCGTGGCGTTGAACCCGTGCGCGAGGACGAGGCCCTCGGCGGCATCCATGATCCGTTCTCTCACACTCGGTTGTGTCGACATGTTTTCACTTTAACGGGTTGACAGACCAACCAGTCGGTCTGTAGGTTCACTCCTAACAGACCGACTAGTCGGTCTAGTACGAAGAGGCGAAATGGGTGGATCGTGATCGCATACATGACAACGTTCGGCCTGGCCGTCCTGAGCGTGGCGCTCTGGACCGTCCGGGTGGTGATCACGTCGTCGGGACGACGCGCCGCCGGCTCGCTCGTGGCGACAGTCGAAGCCACGACCTACGTGGGAGTGGTATCTCACCTTGTGGGCTCTCTCGACGCACCGCAGCATCTGCTCATCTATGGCGTCGGGGTGGGTTTGGGAACGTTCGCGGGACTCACCGTGGTCTCGAGATTCCAGGCCGTCGCCGTCGAGCGTGCAGGTACGACACCGGATCGGTCGGGCAGTCCGGCCAGAGTCTGAGGAGAAGAAGATGACATCACTACAAGAGAGAATCGATTCGAAGGAGGCCTTCGAGGAGCGGGTGTTCGCGTCGGTGCTGGGCGCGTTCGACGTGTGGTCGTTCTATCTCGGCGAGAAGCTCGGCCTCTACGCCGCGCTGGCGAGTAAAGGCCCGATGACCTCGGCTGCCCTTGCCGCCGAGGCGGGCATCGCCCAGCGGTATGCCGATGAATGGCTCGAACATCAGGTGACGTGCGAAATCCTCGAGGTCGACGACCCGAGCGCACCTGCGGACCGCCGCACGTACTCGATCAACCCCGGACATGCCGAGGTGCTGACGGAGAAGGACTCGCTCTCCTATCTCGCGCCGTTCGTCAGGCTCGTCGTCGCCGGTAGTCTCCAGCTCCCTGCGCTCGTCGACGCCTACCGCACGGGAGGCGGCGTCCCGTGGGCCCAGTACGGCTCCGATATGCGTACCGGCCAGGCCGAGATGAACCGCCCGTGGTTCCTCACCGCCCTCGGCGAGGAGTGGTTCCCGGGCGTGGCTTGGCTGCACGAGCTGTTGAGCAGCGGTGCTCGGGTGGCCGACGTCGGATGCGGCGAGGGTTGGTCCTCGATCGGCATGGCGCAGGCCTATCCGGCGATCGAAGTCGACGCATTCGACATCGACGGGCCGTCCATCGAGGCGGCACAACGGCATGCAGTCGAGGCGGGCGTTGCTGACAGGGTGCGGTTCCACGCCCGCGACGCCGCAGAAGCGGCCGGCGACTACGACCTCGTCACCGCTTTCGAGTGCATCCACGACATGCCCGACCCCGTGAGCGTGCTCGCCACGATGCGCACGATTGCCGGCTCCGACGGGCGCGTCGTGGTCATGGACGAAGCGGTCGGCGAGGCGTTCGGTGAGCGAACCGACGAGATCGAACGGCTGATGTACGGCTTCTCGCTGTTCGTGTGTCTGCCGGACGGCCTGTCGCACGAGGAGTCCGTCGGTACCGGCACGGTGATGCGCCCGTCGACGCTCGCCATCTACGCCGAGTTAGCGGGCTTCTCAGCTGTGGATCAGCTGCCGATCGAGAACGATCTGTGGCGCTTCTACGAACTGGCGAAGTAGGTCGTCGCCCCTCCCCCACGCCAACCACACGGCGTGGGGGAGGCGGGCCGGTTGCTGGCTCGCGACTCCCGCTTCGAATTGGTTGAACCGATCTGTGATGACCGAACCCTGATCCGGCGTGCGGGCGCCTCGAGTTCTCGCGAGCATCGCCGTACCTTCACCTACTAGCCGAACTCGACACCCGAGGTTCTCGACGCGGCGAGCTCGTCCTGATCGGGCTTCAACTCACCTACGCCACTAGCTTCGCGCTCGGCTCGCACGCGACGCGCTGCTACCTGAGCGACGCCTCCTCGGGCGTTGGCTGTCTTGCTCCGGTCATGATCGCGACCACGTCCGACATCGTATGCGTCTCCGGAGTCACGACCGCCGCCCGAGACGATGGATATGGATCCTGTCGGCGACCTCGAACACGTGAGGCATGTTGTGACTGATCAGAATGATGGGAGGCCCCGATCACGCACGTCCTTGATGAGTTCGAGCACACGGAGAGATTCCTTGACGCCGAGCGCTGCGGTCGGCTCGTCCATGATCACGACTTTGGTCGCAAAAGCTGCCGCCCGTGCGACGGCAACCCCTTGTCGCTGACCACCCGACAGCGTCTCGATAGCCTGGCCGATGTCCTGGATGGTCAGCAGCCCGAGTTCGTTCAGCTGTTTCCGCGCGTGACCCTCCATCCTCGACCGATCCAGGCAGACGGAACACCGACCCGAGGATCCCGGGCTTTTGCTTGTCGTGCTCGACTACTTCGA
>JAOUGY010000303.1 GCA_029865445.1 Acidimicrobiia bacterium
AGCCAGGAACCTCCAGGAGTGGGACGCCGCCGGCTTGGTGGTCGTCGGCGGGAACGGATCGATCACGGGAGCGCACGCTCTCGCCACCGAGTGTGATACCCCGGTGGTGGCGATTCCCGCATCCATCGACAACGACATCGGACTGACCAGAGAGGCCCTGGGCGTCGACACGGCTCTCAATACGATCGTGGAGGCCTGCGACCGGATTTCGGACACGGCCAGGTCCCACCACCGTGCGTTCATAGTGGAGGTGATGGGACGTCACTCCGGGTACCTCGCCATGGCGGCGGCGGTCGCCGCCGCCGCCGATGCAGTCTTGCTCCCCGAACAGGGTCGCAACTTCGACGAAATCATGGATGCCGTTGCCACGTGTATTCGCGATAGTTTCGGTGCTCCCCGTTCGAAGAGGCGTGTGCTCATCATCAAGGCCGAAGGCGTGGAGATACCCACCCACCTCATGGTCGACGAGTTGGAGGCGGAGCTCGCGGACCTCGAAAATGTGGACATTCGAGGCACGGTGCTGGGCCATCTGGTCCGGGGTGGGAATTCGTCGTTCCGCGACCGTTTGCTTGCGGGGCGTTTCGGGCTCGTGGCGGTGAGCGCTTTGCTCGCTTCCAGGACCGATCTGATGGTCGGGTGGAGCCTCACCGATCGAGGCGAGCCCACGAGCGACGCCTTCATCAGGCTGTTCCCGATCCAAGAGGTCCTCGAGGAAACCGAGAGCCTCCTGGACGGTTCGAGCGACGTCACAATGGACAGAGTACGTCGGATGGAAGCGATCCAGGGCGTTCTGGCCCTCTGAAGGCTCGATGCCGTGGATGCCTCTCAGGGGGTAGGCCGTGCGGCCCTTCGTCGGCGAAGCTCGACCCCGCCCACGAGGGCCGCCGTCACCGCTGTGCCGCCGACCGAGAACACCGTGAGGGGAACGAATCGATCGGCTCCGAGCACGATCCCCCCCAGGGCGGGGCCGAGGACCCTACCCACGGCCATGAGGGACTGCGCATCCCCTAGTCGTTCGTCGGGTCTCAACGACCGGTCGGCCAGCATGCGGAACACCGCCGGCACGCCCACCCAGTAGGCGAACCCCCAACCCATCATCGCTCCGATGAATGCGATGCCGGAGACCGGGACACCGACGAGTGTCGCGAACACGCCGATGCTCGCGAACCACGCCCACACCCAGCCATGACGAGCGGTCGTACGAGTTCCCACCACGCCCGCCAGAGCGTTAAGGGAGAATCCAAGTGACACGGCGAGCGGGCTCATGCCGGTGCCTGCTCCGGTGACCGCCGCGAACACGAACAGCGATGAGCCACTGAGGGCCAGCAGAGTCAGCGCGGCGAGAAGGACGCGATTCGAGCGAGATCCGCTTACTGCCCTCCCCACGGGAGGCGATGGCTCCAGGTCCGCAGGGAGCACCAACACGACGAACGCACCGACCGCCAGGACTGCATACACGAGCTTGTGCCCGCCGGCGGAGGCGAGCCACGCCACGATCGGGGAGGAGATGGTCGCCGCGAGTGGACCGGTGGCGGCTACGTCGCTGAGACCTCGATGGTGCCGGGTGGCATCCGACCATGCCAGCCACGTGATGACACCCATTGCGGCACCGGCCACGCCCCGTGAGACGAGCAAGAGCGCAAATGGCTGCACGATGGCGCTCCCGGCGGTCGCCAGGACCGGCCAGGAAACTCGTCACTGCGAATCCACCTACTTGGACCGTGGAGATCAGTCCGGCGGCGCCCAGATCGACGCCAAAATCGGCTGATACGGCCGGAATGAGAAACGGCGTGGATGCGAACACGACCATCACGAGCGCGGCCGACCCGAGCACGCCGGCGGACGCAGATGGTTTGATGGCGGTGACGATTCGGGCTGGTGCGAACATCAGCGGATGAGGGGCACCAGGGTGTCGCGTGCGGCCCGCAGCGCTGTTTCCACCGCCTCGGGCGTTTCCGAGCGAGCGAACACGAAGCCGAGGTAGCGGTCCCCTTCGGGAAGTGCTCGTACGAGTTCACCGGTGGGAATCGTCTGTTCGAATCCGGTGATTCCCGGGATCGCCTGCGTTTCGGCGACGCCTTCGAACCCGAGGAGCACCCCGCTTCGCGGGATCGGAACCATGAGCACACCGGCGGCGGTTCGCTCTCTGCGCAGGCCTGGCTTCTCCATGGCGAGCGCCTGGCGCAGGATCATCATCTCGAGGGTGGAGCCCATGAGCCCGAATCGGAGCGACCGCCCACACAAGCCACCGATGGATCGCGCTGCGATCTCGACGAGGGTTGGCGTCCCGTCCTCGATACGCACTTCGGCATGAACCGGTCCATGGGTGATCCCGAGGGCCGAGGCGGCCCGCCCCACCAGGTGTTCGATCTCGGTGGTGTCGGTGCGTCTCGACGGGGTCACGTAGATCGTCTCTTCGAAGTAAGGACCATCCATCGGATCGGGCTTGTCGAAGATCGCAAGGATCTCGAGATGGTCACCCCAGGCCATGGCTTCGACCGCCACCTCCGGACCGGGTACGAACCGTTCGACGATGAGCGGCTCATCGAGTTCGTGTCCAGAATCGGCGAGGATGCCTCGGATCCGGGCCACGGCGGCTTCGGCTTGCTGCAGCGTGTCGACGCGGATCACTCCACGGCTCGCCGACATCGAGATGGGCTTGATGACGGCCGGGTATCCGACCTGGTCGAGTGCGACGTCCACCTCGTCAGAATGCCGGATGGGGGCGTGCTCGGGCTGGTGGACCTCCGCCTTGCGAAGCCGGTCCCGCATCGAGAGCTTGTTGAGAGTGGCGTCGACTCCAGTGACGTCGCTGTGGGGCAGGCCGAGACGCTCGGCTGCTCTGACCGCGATCTCAACCCCGACGTCGTCGACGGCGACCACTGCGTCCACCGGGGTCGAAGTCGCCAGTGCGACGATTGCCGCCACCGACGCGTCGGTGTCACCACAGTCGATCAAGACGAATCGGTCTCCCATGTCGATCGGAGGAGTCTCCTCCGAAGCGATGGCGAGATCCACGCCGAGAGCCGCCGCTCCATCGACAAAGTCTGCGGCTCGATACGACGTCGTGGGGAGGAGAACGAGAGCGCGGGGCACGGCGCCAGGGTAACTCTTGGGGGACGCTCATCGACGCTTCGGCCGCGTGATCGGTACCATGGTCCGGAATGTCTGAAGAAACTGTGTTTTCCGTGAGCGATGAAGCCCGTGAGATGATCCTGCGGCTGCGAGAAGATGAGCCCGGGGACGAGGAGTTCGGCCTTCTCATCGAGGTCACCGGGTTCCGGGGCCGACAGTTCAACTACGAGTTGAGCTTCATGGCCTTGTCGGCGGCCGGGGGCGATCACGTGGTCGAGCGCCACGGCGACCTGCCGATCGTGTACCCGTCGGGTGATGTCGACAAGCTTCGAGGCGCATCGCTCGCCCTGACCGATCAGGGCCTGGCCATGAACAACCCCAACGTGCCCGAGTCACCGGCGATGGCCGAACCCATGGGGGAGCTGACCGGCCCGCTTGCCGAGCAGGTGGAAACGGTTCTCTCCCAGCAGGTCAACCCGGCCATCGCCTCCCACGGTGGAGGGGCCGAGTTGGTGGGCGTGGAAGGATCGACCGCCTACCTCAGGCTCATGGGTGGATGCCAGGGGTGCGGGATGGCGCAGGTCACCCTGAAGCAAGGAATCGAGCGGATCTTGCTCGAAGCGATTCCCGAGCTCACATCGGTGGTCGACGTGACCGACCACGCCTCGGGATCCGACCCCTACTACCAGGCGGCCAAGAAGTAGCTTCCACCGACCGCATCCCCGCTGCGGTCAGAGGCCGTCGGCCCGTCTGAGGAATGCCGCCATCTGGCCCCTGGTGACCGCGTCGTTGGGGCAGAAGGCGGTGGAGGTGCATCCGGTGGTGATTCCGGATGCGGCGAGTGCGTTGATGTCGCCTTCGAACACCGAATCGTTGTCGTCGACGAACGGATCGTTCGTGGCGGCTGGCAGATCGAAGGCCCGTCTGAGGAATGCCGCCATCTGGCCCCTGGTGACCACGTCGTCGGGGCAGAAGGCGGTGGAGGTGCATCCGGTGGTGATTCCGGATGCGGCGAGTGCGTTGATGTCACCCTCGAACACCGAGTTCTCGTCGTCGACGAATCGATCGGTCGAGGAAGGCGCCAGCCCCAGCGCCCGCACCAGGAAGGCGGCCATCTGGCCCCGTGTCACAGACTCGTCCGGGCAGAAGAAATCACCGCGAGGCGGGTTGCAGCCCCTTGTGATACCGGCGGCCGCCACCCATTCGATGTCGCTCTCGAACACCGAGCTGTCGTCGTCGAGGAACCAGCCGCTCGATGTGAGGCCGCCATCGATGGTGATTTCTAGGCTGTTCGACCCTGCCGCCGCCACCTCGACCGGGATGCCCTGAACGGTGAAGCTCGAACCCGCTTCGCGGAAGTGGGCATACGGGCCCGGGAACACCGCGGCCTGCGATGGCACCGGTGAGATCGACGACAGGATCCCGAAGCAGGGCGAATCGGCGGGCAGGTTGGTGCAGGCGGACGGGCGCTGGTCGATCGAGTACACCTCGACCCCGAGAGCGTCGAACGCCGGATCGGATTCGGCGTCGAGAACGGGATCATCCGGTCCTCG
>JAOUGY010000304.1 GCA_029865445.1 Acidimicrobiia bacterium
GTTCTCGTCGCTTGCTCACCCGCCGTTCAGGTGGCGGCGCCGGACGACCTCGACCCGGCGGCCTTGATGGCGTGGCGCCTAGAAGCTTTCGACACCTGCGAAGAACTCCTCACCCACATCAAGAGCGAGGCCTCCGAGCGTGTAGGGCCCTACGGTTTTGGGGAGTGGGGACCGCCGTGGGTCTTGGACGAGCGCTCGTCTGTCGAGACAACCGCCGCGGCGGCCGAGCAGGCCTTTGCACCTATCGCAGGTGACGCGGCGGCTGGTGGTGCGGCCTCCGATGTCGTCGACTATCAGGGCACCAACACCCAGGAGCTGGGTATCGACGAGGCGGACATCATCAAGACCGACGGACGTCGGATCCTGGCGCTCGTGGACAGCGTTCTGGTGATGGTCGATGTCACCGGTCAGGAGCCGGTGGTCACCGATCGGCTGCCGTTCGAGGCATTCGCGGCGTCCGACTTGTTCTTCCAGGGCGATCGGGCCTTCGTGTTCACGAACAACGCCTACTGGGGCGGTCCGATGCCGGTCGACGACGCTGCGGTGGAGCGAGGGTTCGCCCCCGAATACATCGCGACCGCCGCCATCGTCGAGGTCGATCTGTCGGATCCTTCCAAGCTCTCGATCGCCGGCAAGCTCGAACTCGAAGGTCAGTATCTGAGTGCGCGGGCGGTGGGGACCACGGTGCGGGTGGCGATGACTACACCTCCAGCGTCTCTCCCCTTCGTCTACCCGGCCAACCCGGCCGGTGAAGAGAGGGCCGAAGAGGTCAACCGGCAGGTGATCGCCGAAAGCACGATCGAGGACTGGATCCCGGGGTACAAGTTGACCGAGGGCGGTCAGGAGTCCGAGGGCCAGCTGATCGAGTGCGGGCAGATGTATCACCCCGTCGACTTCGCCGGGTTCGATGTGGTGAGCGTCCTCAGCCTCGACCTGGCCGATGGATTGGACGTGGGCGCCGGCACCGGTGTGTTCGCTGCCGGTCAGACCGTGTACGCATCCGCAGACCGTTTTTACGTGGCCACCAACAACTGGATTGCCCCCACGGTTGCCGGGGACACCGCGATAGAGCCGGCACCTGCCGACTTCACCACCCAGATCCATGCCTTCGACAACACCGGCGACACCGCCTCCTACGTTGCCTCGGGCGAAGTCGACGGGATGCTGCTCAATCAGTTCTCCATGGACGAGAGCGACGGCTATCTCCGGGTGATCACCACCGAGGGGTCGCCCTGGGGCGCCCAGGAGTCGAGCGAGACTTTCCTGACGGTGCTCGATGAGGTCGACCGGGATCTCGTCACGGTGGGGCGGGTCGGAGGCCTCGGCAAGGGAGAATCCCTGTACTCGGCTCGCCTGATGGACGACATCGGCTTTGCTGTCACGTTCCGCCAGATCGACCCGTTCTACGTGCTCGACCTGTCCGATCCGAAGGCGCCGAAGGTCGCGGGTGAGCTGAAGCTGCCCGGCTTCTCCACCTATCTGCACCCGATCGGCGAGGACCTGGTCCTGGGTGTGGGCAAAGACGCCACCGAGGAAGGCGCCGTCACCGGATTCAAAGTGTCTCTGTTCTCGGTTGCCGATCCAACCAAACCGGTCGAACTGGACTCGTGGGTGACCGACAACGCCGATTCCGCTGCCGAGTACGACCATCGCGCCTTCCAGTACCTCCCCGACCGGAACCTCGTCGTGCTCCCGCTTCGGTCATGGTCCGGCGAGTTCAACGGAGCCGTATTGCTCGAGGTGGGTGAGACTTCGCTGACCGAGGTCGGTCGGATCACTCACGTTCGCCCTGATGAGGGTCCGAAGACCGACTGCACCCAACTCACCGAAGACGACCTGACCTCCGAGACGAGTGAGCTGTATTGGATGGTCCGGGAGGCCGCGGCGGTGGTGCAAGTGTGCGAGCCAGGTGACGATCCCGGGTATGGGGGCTTCTACTGCGATCCCGTACCGCTCGCCGAGGTGAAGAATTGGGGGCTCAGCACCGACGAGCTCGAGGGACTCGAAGACCGATTCGCACTCGAGTCGACGGTTGAGTTGTGCTGGCCCGGCGACGACAACTGGCGCCTCCAGATTCAACGCTCGATCATCATCGGCGACGAGCTCTGGACCATGTCGTGGGACAGACTGCAAGCGAACGACCTCGGGACCTTCGAGGCCACGGGAGCGGTCGACCTGCAGGGTTGAGTGTCAGGCTGCGATCTCGTGGAGGGCGTCGGCCCACAGGTCGAGCAGGGGGGTGCGGCCGATCCGCTGGATGTGCTCGCGATCCAGATCGGCTTTGTCCACGTCGCCCTCGGTATCCAAGAGGGCCCGGGCGACGTGGACCGCCGTGACCGGACTCGGATGATCCGGGTATCGGCCGTTCAGCGGGGTGTGGTGGTTGGCCACGGCGTCCACCACACCCACCGGAAGCTCCCACACTGCCGTCAGGAATCCGCCGATGTCGGCGTGTGTGGCACCGAAGGTGTCGATCTCTGATTGGGCCCAGCTGGCCGGGTCGACGGCCAGATAATCCTCGGGCCAGTTCTGGAACATCACGAAGTCCCCGATGTCGTGTAGCAAACCGGCGAGTTGCGCCTCTTCGATCTCGGAACGGTGCAGTTCGAGATCGCGGGCCACGCGCCTGGCCAGGGCCCCCACCTGGAGCGACTCGAGCCACATGGTCTTCATGAACCGGTGATCGAGGTCGCTGTTCGTGAAGAGGCTGGCGGCCAGGGTGAGCGAGGTGATGGTCTTGATCCCCAGCAGCGACGCGGCCTGGACTACGTCTCCCACCTCGGTGCGTAGCCCGTACAAGGCCGAGTTCACGATGCGCAGGATCTGTACGGAGGTCGCGGCGTCGGCCTGAATGATCTGGCCGATCTTGTGCATCGACGGGTCGTCCGAGTTCAGCTCGGCTTGGATCTTCTCGTACACCTCCGGGAGGCGAGGCAGCTCACGCGCTCCGGTCACCAGCTGCGAGATGGAGGCGGAGCCGAGTCGATCCCTCCAGCGAACCGTGCCGTAGAGGGCCTGGCGGAGCTGCTGGCCGGTGAACGGCTGCGGGAGGAACATGTGCGCCCCGATGTGCTCGCGCGCTGCAGCCACCTTCGAGTGGGCGAGGCGGGCGATGGTCGGGTAGTTGGTTTCGAGGTCTCGGAGGGCGGCGGCTCCCATCGATCGTGGAGAGTCGACTCCTGCGACCACGATGTCCCACTCGGTTTCTGCGAGCCGCTTGTCCACCTGGTAGGTGTCGCTCTCGAAGGCGGCAGCCACAGCCAGGCTCGTGCTCTGCAGGAGAGCGCGTGCGCTTCGAAGGCGGGCTTCGTCGTCGTCGATGAACAGGATCTTCATGGCACATTCTCCGCGGGGCTACAACCGCTATTGGCCACCCTGTCGACCGATTTCGATCCGGGTTGAGGTCAGACCCAGGGCGGTCCGCTCAGGTATTTCCACCCTGCGTCGGGGAGGAGGACGATCGCAGTTCCGCCGTGTTCGCTCAGACCCTCGATGGCTGCGTGAAGGATGGCACCCGAGGAGGTTCCCACGAAGTGACCCGACATCTGCATGGTGACCGCCACCATCTTCTCGGCAGTCGCTTTGTGGACCGGGTGCCGCTTCGAAACGAGCCGGAGGTCGGCGATCGGGGGTTGAAACGGGTCGTCTTGGGATCGCATGCCTCCGATCGGATCGTCGACGAACGGTTCGACCGAGTGGATCGTGATCTCGGGCCACTGGAGCACGAGCCCTTTGCTGTTGCCGGTCAAGGTGCCACCCGTGCCGTACGCCGCGTACAGGTGATCGGGCGGTGCCGTCAGGGGCCAGTCCCGAATGAGCTCACGTGAAGTCCCGAAGTAGTGCGCAAAGGAATTCCAGTGATTGCCGTACTGGTAGAGCATCACGCCTTCACCTTCGGCCTCGAGCTTGCGGGCGTGCTGGATGGCGTCGTTGGGTCCGCCTTCCACGATGATCAGCTCTGCCCCATAGGCGCGCAGGATCTTCTTGCGCTCCTCGGTGGCGGTGCTGGGAAGGGCGATGGCCATCGGGTGGCCGTGGATCAGCGCCAGGCGTGCCAGTCCGATGCCGGTGTTGCCCGACGTGGCCTCGATGAGTGGTTGCCCGGGGACCAGCTCTCCGGTAGCGACGGCGTTTTCGAACATGTACCAGGCGGCGCGGTCCTTGATCGATCCGGTTGGGTTGTACCACTCGAGCTTCGCGAACAGCCGCGTCCCGGATGGCGCGAGTTCGGGAAGTTCGACGAGTGGCGTGTTGCCCGGCTTCACGCCGTTGGGAACCCTTCCCGGTCCGTCCGCATTCCCGGGGTCAGGACCGGATGAACCCGGAGACCGCCGAATGGAAACCCTCGGGGTCTTCCTTGTAGATGATGTGTCCGCCGGTGAGAATCTCGAGTCGGGCCCCCGGAATGGCGGTGGCGAGGGCTTTCGACAGATATGGCGGGGTGCAGCTGTCGGCGCTACCGACCAGCACCAGCACAGGACATGCGACCTGTTCGAGTCGCTCCGCCTGGTCGTGACGCATGATCATGTCGATGCGTGCGGCCATCACCTCGGGCGCGGTGCCGGAAGCCTTGGCAGTGTCGATCCAGGCCTGCACGACATCG